>CAZOXC010000263.1:0-4576 GCA_964583205.1 uncultured Pirellulaceae bacterium
GTTGTAAAACGATTGAGAACCTCAATCGTCAATGATAACGATTGCCAAGTCAACTATTCGCGTGGCCAGTTTCCGGCAAATTCATCTACTTAATTTTGTCAGTGTAATGCGTACGCCATTCCCGACAGGCCGAACTTCCAATCTCAAAGTCGCGACAGACTCGCGGTCGATACTCGTGATGTTTACACTGCCTGGTTTCTGGATCCAACCAGCAACAGGGGCCATCAAGTTCCCCAGATTCGGGAGCCTGGTACTGAGCAATCACTTCCAGAAGTTCATCCCGCAATTTTGCAGGCATGGCGTTCCAGTATTGTCCGTCAAATGAAGATTCTCGAGGTTCCATAAACGCGGGATAGCCCATGTGTAAACAGCACACTCCGCATCCTGAACAATCATCAATAATCGGTAGTTCCACTCTTTAAATCCTTCCAAGTCGGCATTTCACGCGCATAAAAAAAGCCCGGTGATTGCCGGGCTTAGAATAAGCTGACTCGCTATTTCTTCAAGCGAGCAATTTCGCCTATAACAATTTCTTTGGTATCCGGATGCAGTTTAGACCAGGCAATTGTCTCTTCTTCACCATCGTCGGCGTTCCAGAAAATCGCTTCTCCGCTTTTCAAAGCGATATAGGTTCCCAGGATAACTGTGTCGCCATCCTTGTCAGAAAAGGTTTTCGGCTCGTCGAACAACATGAGTTCAGCCGCAGCAGCAGCTTTTTCATATCCGCTTTTTTGCAGACGTTTTTCAGCTACAAATTGTTGATCCGCCAGACACAACTTGTTCCAGGGTACTTGAATCTCCGTTTCGTCTTCCTTCACCAGAACCACCTTGCCATCAGCGAACTCTTGGTAGGTAGCCATGGTTTTGAAGGTGCCCGTGACATCCATATACTCACGCAAATTGGGACCCGATTCTTCAGCAGTGGAAACCAGGTACTCGAGTGCCGCGTCAAGCTTGTCGCCTCGAAGGTTTTTGTACCGAATCACGCCTTCATGATCGACCAGGAAAATAGTTGGGAATCCCTTGATCTCAAACTTGTCAACAATCGGTCCACCAGGTCCGTCATACCAGGAACGCCAGTTCAGTTTGTTTTCCTCGATCGCATCCTTAACAGTTTCAATTGTGTCATCGTTGTTGACACCCAACAAGGCAAAAGGTCTACCACTCATATCTTTGACGAGCGTCCGCTCGTGGTCGTACATTGCACGACAAGGAGGTCACCAATCACCCCAAAAGTCGATCATCAGAACTTTGCCTTCATAATCGCCCAAAGAGAATTTGACACCATCGGTGTCTTTCCCATCGATGCCCGGTATAAAGTCACCCGGATCGGTTCCAGTCTCGCCAGTGGGTTCTGCGGGCTCTTCCAGCCCATCTTTGTCTTCTTCGGATTCTTCTTCATCATCAGATGACCGAGAGTCGTCCTCCTGTCTGGAACTACTTCCGCCAGAAGGAGTCTTCAATTGAAAAGCCAACTCGCCAGCCGAAGCAACTGGGGATGAATTCAAGCCAACCATGGCGAGTGCCGCCATCATTGCCAAAAATCTTGTCATGTTTAATTGCATTGCCTTGTAGTTCCAAAATATCAAGTGGATGTATCTGAGGTCGCTATTTGGTAAATCGCGAATTGGACATTCTAGCCTGAGCATTTTTGCGTATTCAACATGGATAAACACAAAAACCCAATATTCAGGCTACGAATTGACAGTTCTGCCCCTTTTTGCAGACTTGTCCATTCAAAATGTTCAACAGGAAATTTCTGACAAGGCAATCAACTGGATTCAGAACCGAGCCAGAGTCATTCTTCTTCAGTCTCTACCAACCAGATGTTGCGGTAACGAACCGGGTTTCCATGATCCTGCAAATGCAAATATCCCTTTTCGGCTGACTCTTTCAAAGGTGCGGCGGTTGTGGTGTTTGGCAATTCCACATCATCATGAATAACCACACCATTGTGCTTCACAGTCAATCTGGCATTGCTGACTTTTTCACCACTGTCGTTGAACTTGGCGGCCACAAAGTCGATATCGTAAGTTTGCCAGGTCAACGGAGGGAAGCACATGTTTTCATCGGGCTTGCGAATGCTGTAAATTCCTCCGCACTCATTGTGCTCACCGGCCAACCCAAACGAATCCAGCATTTGAACTTCGTATCGGCCCTGCAAATACACTCCGCTGTTGCCACGTTGTTGGCCGCTGGCAGTTGGCTGGTAAGGTAATCGAAATTCGATGTGCAACTGACAGTCGTTGAACAAGTGATTGCTATTGGCTCCCTGCATCAACAAACCATCATCCGTCATTCGAGCAGGCTGACCTTTTTTGGTGGAAACAAAGTTGTCCGTAGTCTCGCCATCAAACAACACGACCGCACCTTCAGGTGGCTCCTTGCCCAACGTCGGACTGGTCCGTTCTATTTTTTCAATCGCTCCCAGTTCTGTACCGTCCGACAATCGAAACTCGATTTTCTCATCGGCCAACACAGCAACTATATGATCGTTTTCGAATGTGACCTGGCCGGATTCCAAAGAACCTTTCGATCGACTCGGCGCTTCACCATCCCATCCATCGCCCGGCAAGCCACCATGGTACCCAACCCCCTTAAAATTTCCTTCACCCAAGGCGATCACCTGCATGCCGATCTTCATCAACCCGGCGGCAGTATCCAGTTCACCGAAATACTCGCCCTGGTAAACGTAGTCGTCATCAACTTTATTCGGATCATCGTAGATCTGGCCAACCAAATTGGACGATTCAAATGCCAATCCTATAAACACAACAATCGCAAACAACGTTTTCATCAGTCGACCCGGGAATAAATCAATTTCATTTCGATCACCCGAGTTTAACAGGATCAACCACGAATTCAATTCGAACGAAATTGATTCAGACGCAATTCAAGCGCAATCAAACAGCGCGTCTGTGCAAGGCTGCCGGTATCGTTGGAGTCGGTTTGCGACGTAGAGGCCGAGTCAACGCTCGCAATTCCTTCTGGTCATCTGGATTGCGTCGCAAATGAACTCGACAAGCCTTGAGCACGACCCACTCAAACTGCTGTTGAGAAATAGTCGCAGATTCATCCCCATGCCAAAACCGAATGCTGTCCGGTTGGAAGCCAACTTCCCGCCAACTTGCCCGCCGTCGTTTGACCGATCCACCATGACTTGACCCCGGCCGATCCAGCACAAAATCTTTGGTGGAATGATTGCTGAAAGATTGAACGTTATCGACGTAATCATCTTCATCAAGAAATTCACAGATACTCGACTGCACAGCAACGTCTTCCCGTTCCATCAAAAAACGAATCGTATCCAGAAAGTACTGTGCTTCGATTCGATTGAAAAACATGGCCACCGGAGCCAACAAGGGATCTTTAAATCGTATTCTCTTGATTCCTGGCATCTCGCGCCTCATCTCATAACCATCTGCCTTCATGATTAGTATCGATTGGTGCCACTTCTACCAGTGCTGGCAAAAACCCCTAAGTGAAATTGCTCTCAGCCAGAACCGAATATGAAATTTTGAGGGATTGTTACCTACGATTATTTACCTCGCAAATGAACGGCCCAAAGGTCCAGCATTGTTTCTAGCGCAAATAAACGGGCAAAGGTTCAGCATTGTTTCTAGCGCTAATGAACGGGCAAAGGTCCAGCATTGTTTCTAGCGCTAATGAACGGGCCAACGGCCCAGCAATTTTTCAAGCGCAAATGAACGGCCCAAAGGTCCAGCATTATTTACAGCGCAAATGAACGAGCCAAAGGTCCAGCATTGTTGCTAACGCAAATGAACGGGCCAACGGCCCAGCAGTTTTTCTAGCCCAGGGTGAAGCCCTGGGTATACCAACACAACAACACCAAAGGGCCAAAGGTCCGGCCGTTAATGCAACCATCGTGGAGAACACCATTAACCACCCGACATTTGACCGTGCATGCTCGGTGCGAAAATGTTTCACAGGGTTCCACCCTCGCAAACAGGCGGCCCAAAGGTCCAGCATTGTTGCTAGCGCAAATAAACGGGCCAAAGGCCCAGCAGTTTTTCTAGCCCTGGGTTTACCAACACAACAACACCAAAGGTCCGGCAGTTAATACAACCACCGTGGAGAACACCATTAACCACCCGACCTTTGGCCCTACATATCGGCGCCATACAATTCCCAGGGCTGCGCCCTGGGCTAGAAAAACGGCCGGGGCGTTGCCCCTAAAAACCCAATCGCATATCGCCCGAGGCGTTGCCCAAAAGAATCACGCACTGCCCCGGGTGATTTCCTTAAAAAAAAAAATCGCACAACGACCGGAATTTTGTTTGCAACAAATCCGTCCGCATGACCAACAAAGGACCATCACAAACCGGCGGATCAACAACCTTGCCTTTTCCGCGAAACGAAAAGACTGCCCAAAGGTCCAGCATTGTTGCTAGCGCAAATAAACGGGCCAACGGCCCAGTAGTTTATCTAGCCCAGGGTGAAGCCCTGGGTATACCAACAACAACACCAAAGGGCCAAAGGTCCGGCCGTTAACACAACCACCGTGGAGAACACCATTAACCACCCGACATTTGACCGTGCATGCTCGGTGCGAAAA
>CAZOXC010000263.1:4676-5369 GCA_964583205.1 uncultured Pirellulaceae bacterium
ATATCGCCCGAGGCGTTGCCCAAAAGAATCACGCACTGCCCCGGGTGATTTCCTTTAAAAGGCAATCGCACAACGACTGGAATTTTGTTTCCAACAAATCCGTCCGCTTGACCAACAAAGGACCATCACAAACCGGCGGATCAACAACCTTGCCTTTGCCGCGAAACGAAATCGGCGGCCCAAAGGTCCAGCAGTTTTTCTAGCGCAAATGAACGGGCCAACGGCCCAGCAGTTTTTCTAGCCCAGGGTGAAGCCCTGGGTATACCAACACAACAACACCAAAGGGCCAAAGGTCCGGCCGTTAATGCAACCATCGTGGAGAACACCATTAACCACCCGACATTTGACCGTGCATGCTCGGTGCGAAAATGTTTCACAGGGTTCCACCCTCGCAAACAGGCGGCCCAAAGGTCCAGCATTGTTGCTAGCGCAAATAAACGGGCCAAAGGCCCAGCAGTTTTTCTAGCCCTGGGTTTACCAACACAACAACACCAAAGGTCCGGCAGTTAATACAACCACCGTGGAGAACACCATTAACCACCCGACCTTTGGCCCTACATATCGGCGCCATACAATTCCCAGGGCTGCGCCCTGGGCTAGAAAAACGGCCGGGGCGTTGCCCCTAAAAACCCAATCGCATATCGCCCGAGGCGTTGCCCAAAAGAATCACGCACTGCCCCGGGTGATTTCCTT
>CAZOXC010000264.1:0-5348 GCA_964583205.1 uncultured Pirellulaceae bacterium
TGGCTATGTGCTGCCGCCACTTCGTGGCTGTTTCTGGATTCAAATTCAAGTCCATGTTCTGTCCATGGTCTTGTGCCTCATCCAGCAACTGTTGCGACCTTATCCGCCGACGGCTTGAACTGCTTGAGCGGCGGCTTCTGCGGTGCCTTCAAAATAAGTCGGCGCATCCGGTCCGACCGGGATGCCGATAACAAACACCCAAATGTAGAAAAAGATCGTCCAGCCGACCACAAAGACCATCGAATAGGGCAACATTAAACTGATTAACGTCCCGATTCCAAAATTCTTGTCATAACGACAAGCGTAGGCATAGATGATCCCAAAGTAACTCATCATCGGCGTCACTACGTTACTGGCCGAGTCGCCGATTCGGTAAGCACACTGAATCACTTCCGGGCTGAATCCAACCAGCATCAACATTGGCACAAAAATTGGCGCGGTTACGGCCCATTTTGCACTGGCACTTCCCATCAACAGGTTCGATAAAAAGCAAATGATGATGAATGGAATAAACACCCAGTAATTGTCAAGGTTAAGAGCCTCGATCGTATTCGCTCCGACCACGGCCAGAATCGTTCCCAGATTTGTCCACTTGAAATATTGAACGAACTGGGCAGCGAAAAATACCAGTACGATATACATCGCCAGCGTCGCCATAGTTTTGGTCATGCCATTGACCACGTCGTCGCTGTTTTTAACCGAACCGGTCACCAAACCATAAACGATACCGGGAATCAGGAAGAAAACAAAAATCAGTGCCACAACACCTTTGAGCAAAGCCGATCCTGCCAGCCCTCCGTTTTCAGGATTGCGAAGGCATCCGTAGAGCGGCAGGCTGTGCAGACTCTCCATGAAAGAAGCAGGCTCTGTGTCGGTTTGTGGATTCTGGACCGCCGCAAGTTCGCCGTCGGTAACAGCTTCGGCGGGTGCCTGTGATGCCATGTAAGCATCAATTTCGGTCTGCGGCGTCTGAGTTAACCCTGCCATGTAGATTAAGCCGAGAGTCAAAATCAGGATCGACAATCCTGAATATAACAGCCCTTTCTTTTCCAAGTCAGAAAGACGATCGAAGGAGGCCGACTCTTCTACATCGTCGTCCGCCAGACTCTTGTCATAGGTTGGCAGACGTGGCTCAACGATAAAGGCTGTAACAAACGTCCCCATAAACGTGACCAGAAATGTACTACCAATCATAAAGTACCAGTTCACGGCTGCGTGAACTTCGTAAGTTGGATCGATCAAGTGCGCAGCCTCTTCGGTGATCCCAGCCAGCAGGGGGTCGATTGTGCCCAGCAGCAAATTCGCGCTGTACCCGCCAGATACTCCAGCGAAGGCAGCCGCCAATCCGGCAAGTGGATGCCTGCCGATGGAATAAAACACCACCGCTCCCAGGGGTACGATCACCACATAGCCAATTTCTGAAGCGGTATTCGAAAGGACTCCGGCGAAAACCAATGCGACTGTCACCAGGAGCTTAGGCGCCCCGACAACGACCGCTCGAATCGCGGCAGTCAGCAAACCACTGTGCTCGGCAATACTCACGCCCAATAGCGCAACCAAAACCGTTCCCAAAGGAGCGAACTCGACAAAATTGACCACCAGGCTCTCGATAATTCGTCGAATGCCTTCGTCGTTGCACAAGGAAACCGCGGTGATCATTCCATCGGCCGCTCGCCCATCGGCACCTTCCGGTCTTGGGTCTGCTACGGACCATTCAAAAAATCCAGCGACGCCACTTAACAGCACAGTTCCCAATGCAAACAGGAAAAATAAAGTCACAGGATGGGGAAGCAAATTTCCCATGCGTTCGACCAGTGCCAGGAACCGACCGAATACTCCTTTTTTCTTCTCCATGTTTATCGTCTCTGTCTTTCGTCTTTATAGTTTGTCGCTGATACCGGAATGTTGCTGATCGCGATTTTGTTGTTGATCGCGATGTAAGCGGCGGTTTGACCAGCAAGCCTGCTGATGGTTCTCGCCTAAGATAGACAATGTTTTACCAAGTTTGTGCTGGAAAACCAGCAATCTAAACTTGGAGTTCGCTTGTCAAATTAAAATTTGTTAGCCAGTCGATAGAATTGGTCGAGCCAACCGGTCGCGGAATTGGCGCGGATTGGTCGATGGCCGATCGAAAAAACGCGCAGGCTGGCCGGCGCGTCAAAAGGTTGGCTATTGTTGGCCCGGAATGCCTGCCAGTGGCAGGTTAGCTGACGTGGCCGCGGATTGCTGCGACGACGTCTTCGTCGCTGGGCCAGGGTTTGCGAGTCAACAGAGCCCACAAACCACCTTGGCGCGAGACCACAACCTTGCCGTTAACGATTACGTCGAATTGGCCACGCGTGCCTGTTTCTGTCTCCGGTTCAACGTCAAACGCCTGTTGGATCCTGGCAGCGTAACTCGCTACCTTCGAGACATAAGACTTTCAGCTTGGGCAGTGAACAATCTTGATATTCATGTTGATCTCGTTAAACAGCAATGCCCGCAAAGGGGCATAATTGATTTTTGGTTTGCCGATTGAGATTTATCGCAGTACACCAAGGTAGAAACTGAAGACCTGCTCGTCATCGTCATCGGCGCTGGCAACCGGGAAGGCAAAATCGAAGGCGAGCGGAGCACCGCCTGCACCGCCGACTGGCAAATGGACTCGGAAACCGAAACCAGGAGCTACTCGGAAGTTGTCTTCGTCGATTGTAATACTCTCTTCCACAGTACCGAAGTCACAGAACAAGACGCCCTTGATCATATCGTCGGCCGTAATTGGGAAAGTGTATTCGACCGTATTCAGCCACTGGAATTCTCCACCGACCCGTACATCGTTTTGCAAGGGAGTGGCACCGCGGAAATCGTAACCTCGCAAAGTCGAAAAGCCACCGGCAAAATAGTTTTCGAAGATCGGAGTTTGGCTTCCTGAAAATCCAAGTCTGGTACCGACGCTAAGTGTGTGACGACCCGAGAAATCGGGGCGTTGGTAAATCAGGAAGTATCGACGGTGATCAATGTCACCTCGAGGATAATCAAAATCTCCAAACGCCTGATGGTAGCTGATTTCAGTATATGATCCCTGAGTCGCCAGGAACGGATGGTCGCGTGTATCGTGAATCAGGCTGACGTTTCCAATGAACAATCGATTTGTCCCAACCGCCAAGTTAAGTTCGTCTGAATTCGGGACTCGCGGGTTGCGAATTTGCACTTCTTCCAGGCGAGTTCCCACGCTGACGCTCAAGTCCGGCGTCAGCCGATATCCCAGAGACACTCGTCCTCCAAGTCTCTGTTCGTCCCAATCGAAAAATTGTCGATCGAAAAAGTAGGCACTTGCGCTGAGGCTGAAGAAATCCAAAAAGTACGGTTCGCTGAAGCTGGCCATGTAGCGTTGCACTTCATCGCCCGGAACCAGTTCCAATCGGAAACTCTGCCCTGCCCCGCGCCAGGCTGTTCCGTCAACAATCTCACTGAAACTGCGTGGGAAAGCTCCAATGTCGAAATTGCGTTCATCAATAATGACTTGTCCCACGACACCGCTATCGGAGTTTACCGCCGCGCCAAAGGTAATTCGACCAGTTTGGGTTTCGTTCAGTAGCACATCGATATCAGCAAAGTTGGGTGGCGCGAATGTGTTTGCTACAGGTGCTTGCGGGAAGACGCCAGGAATTGGTTCGTTGGGAGAACCGGTTCTTGGTGTCGGCTGTGGGCTGCCAATGATCTGTCCGGCTTGATAGTTTTGCACCGGGTAGGAACCTTGAGTTGTATAAGGGTCCGTTTGGGGCAAGTTGGGGTCTTGAAGTACAACCGGAGTTGAATAGCCACCGGGATCTTGTCCGCGAACAACTGTTTGGTTGCTTTCCGAATCGAGAGTTGTTGTTTGCAGGCTGGATGCAATGGGTGAGGCAAGCGGAATTTCGGCGGGAGCTTGAACGGCGGTTGCAGGTTGGATTGTTTCTGCGACTGGATCCGATTGTGAAACCAATGGTGTTGCAGGGGATTCATCTTCAGCAACTTGATACATTTGTCCGACCGGTTGCGGTTTGACCTTTGACAGCTTTGCCGGCTGGTCTAAATCTTGGCGCAGGGATAGATTCGAATTTTGTGTGGAAAATTCTCCAATTCCCTTGCCACCCCAGATCGGTAGCGATTCATCTTCAGCTTGACGCGCACTGGTGCAACCGGCGAGCAATAACAGGCCGCTTGTAATTAAGCACAATCGTTTGGAAATCTTCAATCGATCCATCTAAGATTCTCTGACTGGTGGACTAATATCTTCGAGCCGAGCCTTCTTCGAACTCGGGTGGTTTTACAGCAATTTGCGGAGCAGCTCCGGGAGAACCTCCCGATCCGTCCGCGAACAATTGACTTCTGGCCAACCGCCCTTTGGCAGCCTCCAGTTTTCGAGTGTCGAGCCAGTCGCCGGGTTGCATGCCCAGTCGATCCAGAACGACTTTGCGTTTCGTAGTTCCGTAATCACCGTTGATGACGACATTGATTTCGCCAATCCGATAGCGTTTGCCTTCTTCAATCCGGTAAACCAGATCCAGCCAGCCCGGTTCTTCCAGAAAACGGGGCTCGGCTTGAACATTGGCAAACACAAAACCCTGCGTGCCGTAGGCATCGTTGAGTTGGTGTACATCCTGGTTCATGATGGCCGAGTGAAAAAAGGGTGATTCGCCTTCGGTGGTTCGCAGTTTGCAGGCCGCAAGCAGTTGTTCGGGGGCATAAAAGTCATTGCCGACAAAGGAAACGTTGCGAATCCGGTAACGAGGGCCTTCATCAATTACGTAGTGAATCGTCACCCAGCTGCCGTTTTGGCTTTCCTTCAGTTCGCGACCGATTCGGGCATTAAAGTACCCCAGATTTCGATAGTAGGTCGTCAGTCGCACGATGTCTTGATCGACTTCGTCACGATTGAGGCTGCCACCGAAGATCCAGAGTATTCCGGCTTTGGATTCGACCAGGCTGCCAAGTCGAGCCGAGGAGGCGACTGTATTTCCTTCGAAAGTAACTCTGAATATTTTCTGTTGAACATCTTCATGTATCAGGAAGACAACGTCGCTATCGTTGGAGTCACTTCCTTCCACCAACTCGACCTGGGTTCGTGAATAACCTTTTTCACGATACAGTTCTTCAATGCGTTGTTTGGCCATGCGAACTGCATGTACATCGAGAGGTTGATTGGCTTGAATTCCAGTCGTTTCACGCAGCTTTCGGTCAATGATAGCCCGGTTACCGATGAATTTGACACTGTTTACATACTTGCGCTCAATCACTTCGATCTCGACAATGATTCCTTCTGCTGTGCGTTGCAGATAAGGACCGTTGACTCGTCGGATTGCACTGTGTCGCCATAGTTGATCAAC
>CAZOXC010000265.1:0-5322 GCA_964583205.1 uncultured Pirellulaceae bacterium
TTGCCATTGGCAGTCGCAAGTTTGACGATTGGACTGGCAGAAAGAAGCCGCCCAAAGGAACGCACGTGCGAGCTTTCGGCGACCCGCTTGATAACGAGTATTACACCGATCCTTCAAAACTTCATTGCCGATTATTCAAGAAGGTTACAACCGGTCCGGAAATTTTCGAACAGCTTGCCGGCGAAAACGGCACCTTGCGTTTCGGAAGATACGGCGAAGATACGCTGGCCACACTGAAAGCCGAAATTGAAGCGCACAAGCGGCTGAGTGGACTCCTGTTTGGACCAACGCCTCCCCTGAAATTTCAGTGGGACCTGCGCACATTCAAAGACTCGATTCCCAAAGAGAAGCGGGACGAGCTAAAAGAAAACCATATCGCCGCGTTCGAATTGTTCGTCGACGATTTGATCAAGGAAAAATACGATGGCAGTCTCAAAAAACTGCTCGATGCTCCTCGCGATGATCAGTTGGAACACTGGTATTACCTGTGGAACAAACTGGATCTGGAACCACCCGAACGTCAAACTTGTATCATCGTCACACTCAACGATCCGGTTCTACAGGAACTTGATCGAGCCGTCGGTCGCGAAATGCTGGGCAAGCCGATGGGCCGCATCCAGTATATCGCCAATCAAGTCAATGGAATCGATCTGGATAACCTGCACATCGGTGGACCGCCGGTCGACAACGTGGGGATCGACGAAGAAGGCGCTGTCACGCTGTTTCGGCTGGCCAGTCTGTCTGGATTCATCGGACTATCGTTGGCCTGGCTGAGCTTCCGCAGTATCCGAGTCACCTTGATGCTTTTCTTTGTGGGCGGAGTTGCTGCGATGTGCAGCCTGGCGATCGTTTATTTCGCCAACAACAACATGGACGCGATTCTGATGACCATGCCCTCGCTGGTCTATGTGTTGGGTTTGTCCGGAGCGGTGCACATAATCAACTATTACCGGGATGCCTGTCTGGAAGATGGACAGGAAGGCGCTGCGGAAACCGCGATCAGACAAGGCTGGTTTCCTTGCACTTTGGCCGCTTTCACAACCGCACTCGGCTTGATTTCCCTTTACACCAGTAACCTGACTCCGATCAAAAAGTTCGGACTGTTTTCGGCGATCGCAACGCTGGCCACAGTGATATTGCTATTCAGTTACCTGCCAGCCTCGCTCACCGTCTGGCCCAGTGGCTACGCTAACAAGAAAAAGCAGCGCGAAGTTTCTCGAGGATTCAGTCTGTCAGATTTTGTTGGCAAATTCTGGGCGATGATCGGCGAGTTCGTTATCAAGTACAACAAATCGGTGGCAGTCGTTTGCGCACTGGTCGTCGTTGTCTGCGCCGTCGGTGTGACGCGCATCGAAACCAATATTCAATTGCTTAAACTGTTCCGCAAGGACGCCAAAATCCTGCAGGATTATCGCTGGATGGAATCCAACCTGGGCAAGCTGGTACCCATGGAACTGGTCATCCATTTTGATGGTGATCTGGTTCGCGAACCGGCTGTGCCTGTGCCCGATGGCGAACAACCGCCTGTTCTGTCAGACGAAGAATTGATGGCCAAGCAGCGTAAGCTTTCTGCGCTGGAACGAATGGAATTGACCAAGCGGATTCGCGAATACGTGCTGGATATTTTTGGCGACAAAGGTATGCAGCACATCGGGTCGGTGATGTCGACAGATATCGCCGTCAACCTGGATGCCGCCGTGTCGTCGCAGGAAAAAGGCGAGACCTCTCGGATTATCACCAACGGCGAACTGGAACGAAACCAGAGCGCGTTGTTCGAGCAGGACTATTTGCGGATTGAATCCGTAAAACTGGACGAAACCCCAGTTCCCGCCAACGAGAAACCCGCCGAATTATCCCGAGTCTCCATGCGACTGGCGGCCTTGAACGATGTCGACTACGGAGTTTTTATCAACGAATTGAAAACCGTTGTTGAACCAACGATGTCGGCCTATCGGTATCGCTCGAAAATTGTCCGCTTGATGCAGAACCAACTGGGACCCGAAAGTTTGCAACGAGGTCGCATCCTGGTGCTGGGACCGGACCCGACAACTAGAGAACTACCGCAGGTGGATCGAAAAAACGCAGACTCCGCGTCTGAGTTCGTTGATCAAACTTTTCTGTTCACCGACACGCTGTACGACTTGTTGCAGAATTCCGGATATCAAGTTCAGTCCGGCGAACGACGGTTCAACTGGGTAGACCCGGATTTTTACAAAAACAACGATCGCCCGTTTCCAGGGAACGACGTATTCAAACAAGTCCTGGAGAGTGTGGACTGCGTCGTCCTGGTAGCTGACCACCCGGATCTGGATACCGAATTTATCACAAGCAATTCTCCAGCTTTGATCGATTGCCGGGAACATCATTTTTTGATCGACTCCACGTCGAAAAAACCTCTGCCCGGCATGTTGAGCGCGAAAGAGCGATACTATTTGTCAAAGGATGCAGTCGCGGCTCGGCAGTCCGGCGAAACCATCGAACCCGGTCTAATCGACCCCGACAGCCAGGTGTTTACCGCCTACACAGGCATCGTCCCGATCGTTTACAAAGCTCAGCGAACACTTTTGCAGAGCTTGATTGAAAGTATCGGCCTGGCGTTCGTGATGATCTGTTTCGTGATGATGATCCTGTTGCGAGACTGGCGCGAGCGACCTCGTCCCGGCAACATGCTGAATGTTCGAGGCGGTTTGGTTTCGATGCTGCCCAATATTTTCCCGGTCGTTTTGATTTTCGGGATCATGGGGCATATGAAAATCCTGGTTGATATCGGCTCCATGATGACCGCAAGTGTCGCGATGGGCGTCGCGGTCGACGATACGATCCACTTTTTGAACTGGTATCGAAAGGGATTGAGTCGAGGCAAATCGAAAAACGATGCGATTCGACTGGCTTTCGACAAAGTCGCAACCGCGATGACTCAGACCACTCTGATTGCCGGACTGGGACTTTCGGCATTTGCCTTCAGCACATTCATGCCGACCCAGCGATTCGGTGTTATGATGTTGTTCCTGCTGGCGGCGGCGCTGATCGGTGACTTGATCTTTCTGCCGGCGATTCTGGCTGGTCCATTGGGCAAGTACTTTGGCAAAGTCCAACCAGTCAATGAATCGTCTGGTGTGATCCCAATCGATTTGGCCGGGGCTGGTGGACCCGTGATCGCAGGCAACGTGCCAGGAATCGCCAACAAGGATAATGAGGCTGAAGAACACAGCACCGGCGACGGGCCTGATGATCGTGATGAGCCCGATGAAAATGAAGGACAACGAACTGCGTTTCGTTGACAATTCTGTTTGTTGTAGACGTACGAATGCCAACCTGGATAAAAAGTTACGACCTGGCTTCCGGGTCCTATGAGCAATTGGCTCGAATCTACTCGAATGATAAAATCCGTTTGTCCAAGTTGGCTCAAGTCGATTGGATGGAACCCGGGTCTCGAGTCTTGTACCTTGGTTGCGGCACTGGCGACGAAGTGGTGCGGGCTGCTCAAAATGGTTTGGAAGTCACGGCCATCGACTTGTCATCCCGCATGCTGGCGCGTCTCGCCAAACGGATCGAACCGCTTGGCCTGGATATTCGGTTGATCGAAGTTGACGCGTTCGAGTTCAAGGAATTTCAGAGTTTCGATTATGTCGCGGCCAATTTTTTCTTTAACATTTTTAATCGAGAATCGCTTCCGGACATTTTGCAACATGCAATTAAACTTGTAAAACCTGGTGGCGGCTTGTTGATCGCCGAAATTGCTTTGCCTCAAGGTTCCTTACCGGGAAAGATTGTCAATTGGACCTATATCAACTCGGTGCAGTTTTTCAGCTCCATGATCGGCTTGGTCAAACTGCACAGAAATCACAACTATGTTGAACTGTTGTCCGGTTATGGTTGGCACCTTTGTAACTCAGAGCACTTTCGTGTTGTCAATTTTGGACCGGTGATGTTTGAAACTTTGATGTTTCGCAAACAACAAGGAATGCAGACTTTTAAAAGCTAACAGGTGTATTTTCGAGACGGTGTTCGTGGCAATCGTCTCAATCAGTTGACAGCTCTCGACAACCTTAAATGAAGAGTTCCGTGGAACAGACACAGACTCGCAATTTAAAAGAAGTTCAATTGCCGGTTGGCGACAACCATGGCAAACGCGCAATCTATCTGCGCCAGTTTGGCGATTTCACTCTGGCCTACGGTTGTTGTGTTCAACCGATACTCCAGCACTACGAATCACAAACCGGATGGATTGCCTTTGGTCGGAAATGGGGATTCAAATTTGCATTGGGCGATCCCGTTTGCGCAGAATCAAATCGCGAAGCTCTGCTTGGCCGGTTTTTGGATGCTCACCCTCGAACAGACTTCGTGCAGTGTTCGAGTGATACCGCTGCATGCCTTTCCCAGCATGGATATTACGTCAACGAGATGGGTTATGACACTCATCTGCCACTGCACGAGTATAACTTTGCCGGCAAATCAAAAGAGAAAATTCGTTACGCTTATAACTGGCTGACACGGCGCGACTACATATTTTTCGAAATCCCGGATCACTCGATCGATCAAGAACTCAAAACACTTTCAGACGCCTGGCGGAAGACTCGCCGCATCAAATCTCGGGAAGTTGTATTTTTGAACCGTCCGTTTTCCATAGAAGACCCGGCTGGAGTGCGAAAATTCGGCTTGCGAGGTCCCAACGGAGAACTGGTCGCGTTCGCATTTTTCGATCCTTTGTTTCGAGACGGCAAAGTGATTGGCTACACTACGGTGATCAAACGACGCCATCCGGATGCTCCTACGTATGCCGAGACCGGGTTGGTCAAATACGCGATCGAGCAGTTCAAGTCAGAAAGAATGGAATTGGTCACCTTGGGCCTGTCGCCCTTGGCTGGAATCGAGAACAAAGACATGAAGGCCAACCCAATCCTGCATCACGGTTGGAAATACGGGTTTGGGGCTTGGTGGGTAAACCGTTTTTTTTATAACCTTCGGGGCCATTCCCAGTACAAGAACCATTTTCATGGCGAACAAGTTAAAACATACTATTGTTCACGTGCCTTGTTTTGCGATGTTAGAATTTTCGCTCTGCTACGCCTCATGCGAGTCGTTTGAGTCTCCAAACTGGACTTGATGATTTTGCATTTTTCACATGCCTACGTTCGAGTCCGTCATTAATGAATAAGCCCAGCGTTAGTCCGACAGGAGATTGGTCTCCCGATTCCTGGCGAAACAAAACAGCCACGCAGCAACCGGTGTATCCCGACCCCAAGGCTCTGGAAGAAGTTGTCAGCTACCTGCAAAAACTTCCACCTCTGGTCACCAGTTGGGAAATTGAAAATCTAAAGT
>CAZOXC010000266.1:0-5321 GCA_964583205.1 uncultured Pirellulaceae bacterium
GGATGCACCACCTGAGCATGACGATCAGGAATTGCCGCCAGCCACTCTCCCGGTATTAATCACCACACTGGCAACTCAGTCCATGGTGGCTTTAGGACTGATTCCAGACCCTTCCGGACAAACCTCGCCAAATAAAGCGGTAGCCAAACACTTCATTGATACGCTGGATATGCTGCAAGAGAAAACCAAGGGAAACACCACGCCCGAAGAAGACCAGATGTTCAGTGAATTACTTCATCAATTGAAAATGGCATTTGT
Organism: uncultured Pirellulaceae bacterium; assembly: GCA_964583205.1. Lineage (GTDB taxonomy): Bacteria > Planctomycetota > Planctomycetia > Pirellulales > Pirellulaceae > CALMEE01. The sequence goes on from CAZOXC010000266.1 coordinate 259, forward strand.
GGCCGTTCCCGACTCCAGCGATCTGAATACGCCCCAGTCTGATACAAAACCCACCATCGAACTCCCTTGATTCGTAGCTAGCACTATTTCGTATATCAAATTGCCGCTACTATTCTGATAGTGCAGCCGAATTTCTCGTTAACCTCGCACCGCAAATGGTAGCCGACAATACACAACAAGATCCTGTTGTCATCACCGGAATCGGGATGGTGACTTCGTTGGGTATTGATCGCGAGTCCACCTGGGATGCAATCGTGGGCGGGCAATGCGGAATCCGCAAGTTCGATGCGCGGTACGGTGTTCCCGACGGTGTACGAATTGCTGCCCAAGTCCAATTGCCGAACGAGTTGCGACGGTTTGATCAACTGAACTCGATCCGGTTTTCTCAAATTGCGTTTGACGAAGCGTTACGTGATGCTCAAGTGAGTTTGGACTCGATTGCCCCCCATCGAATTGGGCTCGGCTGCGCAGCTCACATGGGCGACGTGCGAATCCGTTATTTCGAGGAAGGCGTTTGGTCGGCTGCCGATCAAGTGACACCCTGGTGGAGCCAGTGGCTACCCAACAGTGTTGCCCATTCAATCATCGAGCAGCGACCGGATTTCAAGTATCCGCAAATCCAGGGACCTCGACTTTGCTATTCGACGGCTTGTGCCAGCAGCATGATTGCCATGATTCAGTCCATCCGGGCCATTCGTCGTGGGGAAGCCGATATCATGGTGGCCGGCGGTGGCGAGTGCATTGACAACTTGTTTGCCTCGGGCTTCTTTTCCATGCGAGCTCTTTCGCGCAGTGAGAATCCTGAACAAGGTTGCCAACCATTCGATGTCAATCGCTCTGGCTTTGTCATGGGCGAAGGTGCCTGCTACATCGTTTTTGAACGCCTGTCACATGCAGTTGCTCGAGGCGCCACAATCTATGCTTCGGTCCTTACTGAAAGAATGGCCAGCCAGGCACATCATATTACCAGCCTGGAAGTCGACAATGAATCACTCAGCTATCTGATTCGCGAGACGATTCGATCCTGCGGTTTGCTGCCTGCCGACATCGACTATATCAACGCTCATGGTACAGGAACCGAGCAAAATGATTTGACGGAAATCACTTGCATCAACCAGGTATTCAATTCGGATGCAGAGCGACTTCATGTCAGTTCCACCAAGTCTCAGATCGGGCATCTGGTGAACGCATCCGGCAGCACAGAACTGGCAATCACCACACTCGGTTTGCGAGACGGTGTCTCACCTCCAACTGTAAATCTCAATGAACCCGAATCGGATTGCCTGTTCAACTGCGTGGCCAACCAATCTCAACAGCGGAAAGCCAAAACGTCAATCAAGATATCCCAGGCATTTGGTGGCCATTTAGCCAGTATCGCGCTGCAACGCTTCGAAGGGCACGATAATTCCTTTGCCTATCCGAAAAAAATTCGCGCCGCCTGAATCGACATCCTATAATTGCGCCGACTTGATCAAAGGGCCGGTGTCGATGGATCTTGATGTTACCATTCGTAAGGGAACAGATGCGACTACATTCGAAAACTCTATCGGAGCTTTTTAATTCTCAGATCAACCCCATCACACTTTGCCTCTGCATCGTGGGGTTGGCGAGCTGCGTTTCCTGTGCTCCTGAATCTCTGGACGAGCCAAATTCAAACAAGAAAATCGGTTGGCGGGTTCCGGACCAGCCGAAAATTTCCAGCGAAATTGACGACGTGCTCGGCGGAGTCAACGACAAGCCAATCTTTCCAATTCCTAAATCCGAAGATTCCCAAATTCTGTTGGAGTCCCTGGCCCGATACAATCTGGTCGACGAATCCAAACTATCGGCAGCCCAGTTTCGCGAACTCCAGGAAACTCGAGCCGAGTTGGCGAGGATGGCGATGGAGTTTAATAAAGTCGAAATTCCGCATCACATCCTGTTGATGGGCGTCGCTTCAGGCGTCGACAGTTTATTGAAACTGCATGTGTTCGACAGCCAGTCCTCGCGGAAAAAGCTCTTCGAATTCACCGAACAGTTTGTCAACCACGAAAACGATAACATCGCGGTAACAGCGAATTTTGGTCGACTGTCTTCCGAACTTCCTGCCGCCATGTCTGGCTCTTCAAACGAACGGAACTCCTTTTTGGATCAAACGCGAGAGTTGATCAACAAGTTCCCTGACAATCTGCTGCTGGCCGACGAACTGGAATCATCGGTCGTGATGCTGTTTCAAAGTGAAAAACGAGAACTGGGCAAACAACTGATGAGCGTCATGATCGAAGAATGGACCGACAGTTCCAATCGGGAAATGTTGAACCTGGTTGCAGTGGTCAAGGAACGATTGTTTCTGGCGGAACTCGATTTTGATCTGGCCGTTAGAGATTTGCAAGAAAATCGCATAGGCGCTGCGGACAGATTTATCAACGTGTTCCAACAGGTTCTGGAAAACCGGCAATTCAGCTTCTCGACGTACAGTGAAATTCAAAATTCACTACGTGCATTGGAGATGTTTCACGAATACGAGTTAGCTCAAAAAGCCTACGATCTGCTGGGCCAGAACGCCGCCCGTTTCCGCAACCCGAATGTTGTGCAGGCTGCCTCGTTTGATGTGGCAATGGCCAATCGTCGCCTGAAGTTGCTGGGATCCAAACTGACAATCGACAATGGTTTGAATCTGAATAGAGACTCGTTTGACCTTGAGCGATTCGCCGACAGCGTGCGAATCGTCGTGTTCTGGTCCAGTCACATTCCCGAGTCCGTTGCAACGGTAAAAGAACTTTTTACTCTACAACCCGATTTTGCATCCAAAGGGTTTGATGTGATCGCCCTCAATGTGGACCGCAATCCCGTCGGACTGGACTCCAATTTTATCCTGCGTGTTCAACGAGAATCGATCGTCACCAACGCCGAAGTTGGCTTGACCGGAACCGGTAATCGATTTGCCAGCGATTACGGAATTCAGGAATTACCTTACCTGATCCTGCTCGATCGCGACGGAGTCGTCCGCGAACTCAACTTGAATATGCTGCAACTCAAGTCGCAGGTTTCCAAGTATCTCGAAGACTAAGGGCATCGCACAGGTTGCAAACCATGGCTGACGCTGGTTTTGGTGGCAGCCGTCATGCAGGGATTCGACAAGATTCGAAAGCCGACTGACTTAAAATCCGCCCACACCACCGCCGACAGCGCCACCGACTCCACCGCCGGTACCACCGACACCGCCGCCAACACCTCCTACGCCAGTACCGAATCCACCAATAAACTGATCGGCGTCAAAGATCGTCCCCACACCTTGTTGCGGCAACACTCCGTAAAGCGTTTGCGTGAAGTACAGGTTAACCAATTCAGAGATACGTTGGATTGGTGCTTTGGGAACCAACACGATGTCACCATGTCGCAGCCAGATATCGTCGACCGGCAGCGGATCTCGACCGGCCAGTGCGCCGCCCAGGTCGAGTCTAAGGGCCATCAATTGCCAGTTTTGATCTCGACGGAACACGACGATTTGACGGACATTGGCACCTTGCAACCAACCACCCGCCTGGGCGATTGCCTGCATGGCTGTAGTTGGACCACTCATAGTGATTTGACTGGCTTGGTTAACTTCTCCCAGAACGAATGCCTGGCGAGGAGACACTTCTTCAAGAATCGGTGTCACTTCAAGCCCTCGAACCACCAGCCGGTAACGCATGTTTACTTCGCGACCGATTTCGGTGAGCGACAAACCCACAGCCGGAACCGGACCGACCCAGGGAATCTGTACTGTACCATCCGGAGAAACTCGCAGCGTCTGTCCCTGACCACCAATGCCGCCTCGAGCATCAACTGCATCCAGCAAGTCTTGTAATCGTTGATTGACTTGAACGCCCTGCACAACCACATTTGCATCCGTGTACAAAGATTCGTTGTATCGATCGTTGATTTCTTTTTCCAACTGCTCAATCGTTTTCAAGGCCGCTTGAATTCGACCAATACCTTTTAGAGAAATCGAACCGTCGGGAAGCACCTGAAGTTCATTATTCGCCAACTCATCGATGCCGACTTCGTTTTCGTTACCCAATGAAAAGATATTAAAAACGTCTCCTACCTGAATTCGGTAGGGTTCCAGGCTCAATTCACGAGTCAATCGGAAGACAAACCGGATCTGATCGCCAACTCGAATTCGGTATTCTGGAACATGAGGTGTGCGGTGAGGTCCAATGTATTCACCGTAGGCAAACGCCTCCCAGGGAATCATCGTGTTGTCACTCCAGTTTGCCCGCCGGTCGAGAATACCGCCGGTGCTGGAACTGTCGACACCCTTCATGAACTTGTACCCACTGGGCGCTTGGGTATCAACGTGCTGCGAATGATATCCCATATCATAGTGCACTTGTGCGGAACAAGTCACAACACTCAAAGTGAAGATGAATGTGGTGAGCAACAACCAGGTTGTATAGCGTACTGCGTTTGACATTATATATTGCTGAGGTTTGGGTCCAAACGTGTGCACAAAAATTGACTAGAACAGTTTGCGAATCGGCGCCAACCATCCTTGTTTCTTCTGAGTTTGCTGAGGCACTGGAACTTGCTGAGGCAGCGTGGCAACTTGAGTTGCCAGACGCGCGCCGGATTGCTCCAACTGAGCGCCTTGAACTTCCATCTGTTCCGCGTTGACCCAACGAACACCGTAGTCAGTATTGCCGTTATCAACTTTGGATTTGGCCACGTCATATTGGCTGAAAGCTGCCTGTGCCAGGCGAGGTTCGTTGAGGTTTTGATGAACGGTTGCCAGGTTGTGCCAGGCCGCCGGAGTTTGTTTGACTTGTAGACTGCGAACCAAGTGCCCTTTGGCCTGATCCCAACGTCCGTTGCGGGCCAAAAGAACTGCAAGCTCGTTGCGACTCTGGAAATCCGATGGATTCACGGCAATCGCCAGGCGAAACATGATCATGGATTTAGGCAAGTTCAGGCCGGCACCGCTGGAGTCCGATTCTGGACCGACAGCGAATGATTTTCCCAACGAATAAAACGGAGCTGCAGCCACTGCTTGTTTACCGCATGCATCCAGCAAACAACGCTCGGCGTAGGAATAGTATGCC
>CAZOXC010000267.1:0-5308 GCA_964583205.1 uncultured Pirellulaceae bacterium
GATTACCATTATGCCATGCAAGGGCGATTGAAGTGCTGGTTGATCATCCACGTGGGATTCACCTACAGCCTGCTGATCTTGAGTGTGTTGCACGGAATCATGGCCCACGCGTTTAGCGGGGGTGTTCGATGATTCGCGACCTGCGTCAAACTTCTCAGAGTTATCAACGGCCCAATCTCAAGTGGCAATGCGGTGGTGACTGTCACCAATGTCAACTTGGTCCGGACACCCGTGGCAAATGTCAATCGATGGTGCAGTGCCGACCAGTCGAGCAAGATGGCAACTGGGTTTGCTGCCGCTCGGAAAGCCTGGGCGGAACTTGCGATTGTGGCCCAACCGAAACAGGAACTTGTGGACTGGCCGAGTACCGGTGCAAGCCGCGAAGGTCGTTACGTTGGTGGCGAGGTCGGTTGACCTTTGCCATCACCGCCATGACCCTGGGGGCGCTGGTGGTGCTGTTCAACTCCAAATCACGCAACGAGTTTCTGGCACCAGGCGCTCTCTCGTCCAGCCACGGGCAGATTATCGTCGGAAACGATCGATGCGTCCAATGTCATGGCGCCGGAAGCGGAAGTCTGTTCAGTTGGGTTACGGACGCATTTTCCGGTGGCCAGACTTTTCACGATTCACAATCTGATTTGTGTATGAGTTGCCATAAAAACACCATCGATTCGGAACTTGCAACACACGCTCATAACTTGCCCTTTGAATCACTGGAAGAACTCACGGAAAAAGCGGCGGCTCGATTGGGTCTGGTCTCAAGCAATAACTCGGATACCAAAACGCCGATCGCCTGCTCGCATTGCCACAAAGAACATCAAGGCAACATCGATCTCAAACATGTGGCCGATCAGAACTGCCAGAGTTGCCACTTGGAATCGTTTGCTCACTTTGCCAATGATCATCCAGAATTCTCACTGGTTTCCCAATCGACTGAGGAGCGCACGATCAAGTTCGATCATGTGAGCCACTTTGGTAAACACTTCGAAGCAGCGGGCAAGGAATTCGCTTGCTCAATGTGTCATGAATCCGACTTGTCCGGCCAAACCCAGTTGACCAAACCTTATGCACTTTCCTGTGCCGAGTGTCACGAGCAGGGAATTCGCCAGAGCATGCAGCCGGGCTGGGATTTTATTTCATTGCCGATCGTTGATTTGCAGGCGATCAACTCGGCCAATCACTCGATCGGAAATTGGCCCGCCGGTTCTACCGGAGATTTTGATGGTGAATTGCCGGCGATTCTGCAACTTCTAATTTGTTCTGACCCGGATTCTGCAAAGGCCCTGGAACGATTGGGCAAAGGGTTTCAGTTTATCGATATCGATCCCGACGATGCCGGGCAACTGGATGATGCAGCCATCGTGTTGTGGCAGATAAAGTTTCTGCTATTTGACCTGTCCTTGAACGGAAAAGAGGCAGTTCGCGCTCGACTGGAAAAACTGCTGCATGTCAGGATTGATGATGTCAAACTTGACCAGTTAATGGGTGGGCTGGACAAGAACTATTTTGCCGCCATCGTTGCCAAATGGTTTCCCAACTTGAACGACGAAGTCATTGAAAGATATCCCAAATTCAAAGACCAGATCGAGACGTCATACATTCCACAAAGCGGCGATGTGATGGGCAGGTTCATTCCTGGTTGGCGTGAAAACGACGAGCACTCGCTGGCAGAAAACCCACTCAAAGAATTACTGAAGCAAGACTCGAATCAGTCCAAAGCCGCACTCGATCAAAACCAGCCAGCCAACCAACCGAACACCGAACTAATTCATGCTCAGACCCAACAGGACAACGCTCAACCAACCGGGGACTTGCTGTTTGACAACCCACTGAAGAACTTGAATACCAATCGTCCAATCCAACTACAGGCGGATCAAAGGCCAGACAACGAAGCGCCGCCCAACAAACGAATTCACAATTATCATTCGGATCAGCACCCGATTCGGCAATTTGATGAACGGCAACTCGATGAAACCCAACAAAGAACCCGCTCGTTTTCGGGCACTGGGGACCCCGCAACACTGCTGGCCGAAAATCCACTCAAGACGTTGCTGGTAGAAGACTCGACACCGCAATACCAGTCTCCTCGAATCAATCAGGGCACTCGCATCACGAACGACTCGGCATCTAATCAAAACTCGGCCCCCAATCACAGCACGGCAAATGTGGAACCGCAGGAACAGACCACCCAGGCCAACCCAACTGGCTCCAGCGAGTTTCTGGACGCACTGAATTCGCTCAGCAATCCGGCAATCAGTTCTAGACGCTGGGTCAGAAATGACTCAACGTTTTCGGTCAAGTACAACGGTTTCGGTCACGCTGATAGATACTTCCAAGCCTGGACCGAGATTGCCAGCCTGGTCAATCAAAACGACGAGCTGCGCCAACAACAGCCGCTACACTCGCAGTTATCTTCGGCCATCTTCGTTGGCAATTGTGCAAGTTGCCACCAGACTGACTCGAACAATCAGCTCGCCTGGAATCCGAACTATCAACGCAAGGCCGACACTGCCTTGACCAAGTTCTCTCATCGTCCACATTTAACGACGGTCGAATCAAACAACTGCAGCCAGTGCCACCAACTCAATCTCGAGTCGATGATTGACCCACCGACCGGGCAAGTGGACTTCAAGCCCATCGGCAAATCCAATTGCACATCCTGCCATCAACCAGGTGGCGCTGAAAGTAATTGCACGACCTGCCACTTTTACCACGCGCCGATATCGCAGAAAGCCCGCTAGTCAAAATCCGGATCGCGTTTTTCGATAAACGCTGCGATGCCTTCATGAGCCAATTCGCTGGTGCGGGCGGCCGCTGTTTGCGCGGCACCGATACGAAGTTGCGTCAGCAGCTCCTCACCAAGTGTCTCGTTGATTAACCGCTTGGAAATCAGCATCGACTGGTGGCAGTTGGCATCGATCTGTTGAGCGATTTCCTGCGCTCGAGCCCACACAAGTTCTTCACTGACGATCTCATGAAAGATCCCGTCGTCGCGGCATTTCGGGGCGTCCAACTGTGCTCCGGTCAGCACCAGATTGGCAGCGCGTCCTGCGCCAACTCTGAAAGCCAGCAATGGAATGGCGACACCCGACACCAGACCGACACGCGAATCCGGAAACGACAGAAAACTCTGCTCGCTGGCGACGACGGTGTCGGCGGCCAGCAGCAATGCCGCTCCACTTCCACAGACACTTCCATTCGCCGCGCAAATGATCGGTTTTGGAAACCGCAGCATGGTCTCGATCAACATCAACAGTTGCTCGACATCCTGTTGCCACTGTTGCTCGGCCTGAGGAGACTTGAGAGTTTCGTGGAGTTCCTTCAAATCCGATCCGGAACAGAAGCTGTTGCCGGACCCGGTTAAGATCACCGCCTTAACTCGTTTTTCACCTTGAAAATCTTCCAGAGCCTCCTGCAACCTGGCCACGACATCGCGCGACAACGCATTCCTTGTTTCCTGTCGGGACAAGATAATCGTGCCGCTGGGCAAGTCTTTACGAACCTTGACTGAATCAGAAATGGCAATCATCTCAACTAACGAACAGTGAACTGGTGCTGAGCAAGTTTAGTGCTCAAGTAGTTTAGTCTTGAAATAGAATCCCCTAAGTGGGAACCCTGCACTCCTCTCGACTAACCACCTTCTTCGAATGCAGCGTCAAATGCGCGGGTGCTGGGTGTGAAATCGAGGCCTCGAACATAATCACAAGCTTCGGTTGCGCCGAACTCTCGATCCATTCCCGAATCTTCCCATTCGACGGAAAGCGGGCCCTGGTAATTGATATTATTGAGTTCGCGAATGATCTCTTCAAAATTGACGCCACCGCGACCGGGTGAGCGGAAGTCCCAGCCTCGACGGCTGTCACCGAAATTCAAATGACTGGACAGAATCCCGCTTTTGCCGTTCAAAGTCACGATCGCATCTTTGACGTGGGCGTGATAAATCCGATCGGGAAATGCTCGAATAAATTCGACCGGGTCAACGCCCTGCCACAACAAATGGCTGGGGTCAAAGTTGAAACCGAATTCGGGTCGATGGTTGAGGGCTTCAAGCGCTCGCTCGGCTGTGTAGATGTCGAATGCAATTTCAGTTGGATGCACTTCCAGCGCAAAACGGACGCCGCATTGTCCGAACACATCGAGGATCGGATTCCAACAATCTGCGAAGTGCTTGAACCCGTCATCAATCATCTGTGGTGTTACTGGTGGAAAAGAATAATTCAAATGCCAGATACTTGAACCGGTAAAACCATTGACCACCGTAGCGCCAAACTGTTGAGCCGCTCGAGCCGTATCTTTCATTTCCTGGATGGCACGCTGGTTAACTTGCGCTGGGTCGCCATCGCCCCAAACGTGTTCTGGCAAAATCGCTTGATGACGCTGATCGATATTGTCACAAACGGCTTGGCCGACCAGATGCGAACTGATGGCGGAACAAGTCAGGTTGTGACTATCCAAAAGTGCTCGATGTCGATTGCAATATTCGTCATCTGAAAGTGCCTGCCCCACATCAAAATGATCACCCCAACAAGCCAATTCGATTCCGTCATAACCGAATTCGGCGGTCTTGCGAGCCATATCAACGATTGGAAGATCGGCCCATTGACCGGTAAACAAAGTTACGGGGCGTGCCACGACAATTCTCCAGCAAAAAACGTACTTAACTTCAGTAGACTTATTGTCCTCGGAAGTAAAACGGCTTGCAACAACCAACTTGTGGAATCCAATTGGCATTCAACATAAATCGATCGAGAGCTTTTAAATTGCGCAAGGTTAACAAGGGCGCATGCTATTCAAGCTATTTCTGTCGAGTACTCCCGCCGACAAAACTCGTTAAACTGGGGGTCCAGCAGAAGGCAAAAGGGTAGATTGAACAGTCTTCACAAATTTTAAGGCCAAAAATGCCGATGAATTCCACAAGCTGATCGATTATTGAATCTAGCCATTCAAAATTGAATAATACTTATAGAGGGATCCTCGCAGATTTGAAAACGCTCGAATCTTTCCCACAACAGCATTCCTGACCAATTGCGGAACACTCCAACCAAGAACTTGGGACGAACAAGCTCATGATCAATCAAATTGGATTCGGCAAACGACGACTTGTAATACAGCCAGTCATGGCAATTTTGCTGACATCGCTGTTAACGATTTCGGTCTCTCGTACTGAGGCTCAGGAAGAAGTCGCGACACAGGTTTACAACTATCTTCATCCAAGTGTGGTTGCTCTGGCCAACATCACCGGCGGAGGCACCGGAATCATTCTCGATGAAGAAGGATTGATCCTGACGAATTTGCATGTTGTGGATGG
>CAZOXC010000268.1:0-5307 GCA_964583205.1 uncultured Pirellulaceae bacterium
CCGCAGATCCAGCCTAAGACCACTAACTCCAGTGATTCTCATTCCGCGGCTGCAAGACGCTCCTCCTCGCAAACCAAAACCGATGCTGGTTCTGGCAAAAAACCGACTCGCAAGCAAACCAAAGCCAGGATCATCGAAGACAAAAAGCAGCAATTGGGCAACTGCTTCGTTGATGAAAAAATCATGAGGCCGATTGTGAAGATCGGTTACATGCTGGCGTTGCTACTGACTTCATTGTTGATGTTATTGCTGCCAGTAGTTTACGTAGGAATGATTGTTCTGACTATTTTGGGCGTGATCTATCACGCAATCAATCACACCGGGATCATTCATGCACCCGGATTCGGAATTGGTCCGATGATTATTAAAACACTGCTTTATATCGGGCCCATTTTTGGCGGAGTCATGGTCGTGTTTTTCATGATCAAACCAATTTTTGCTCGCCCCACCCAAAAATATACTCGCCGCTATATCACTCGAGCAGGCGAACCCGTTTTGTTCTGGTTCATTGATCAAATTTGCGAACGAGTGAAAGCGCCAACTCCCAATCGAGTTTACGTTGACTGCGAGCCCAATGCGGCCGCGTCTTATCGTCAAGGATTTTTCAGCATGCTGGTTGGCTCAGATTTAGCGCTGCACATTGGGATGCCCCTGGTATCCAGCTTGAACACTCAGCAGCTTGCCGGAATTCTGGCTCACGAGTTCGGGCACTTTTCGCAGGGTGCCGGCATGCGTCTGACCTATATCGTACGAAGTATTAACCACTGGTTTGCCAGAGTTGCCCACCAAAGGGACTCGTGGGATGTGTGGCTGGCCGAGTCCGCCGGCAATTCGCATTGGACCATCAGCCTGTTGTTTCTGTTCGCCATGCTGTGTGTTGCCATCTCAAGGCTGATTTTGCTGGTCTTTGCTTACATCGGCCACATCATTTGCTGCGCCATGATGCGTCAGATGGAATACGATGCTGATCGATTCGAAGTTGGGTTGTCCGGTAGCAAAAACTTTGAGACGACCACAAAACGCCTGCAATTGATCATGACAGTATTCAAGAGTGTGTTTGTTGACATAATCAAAAACGTTCAGTCGAAGAAGGTGATGAAAGACATACCTGAAGTCGTATTCAGACGAGTCGAAGAGGTTCCGAGAGAATCCGTCAACAAATTGAATCGCGAAGCCAGCCAAGTCACCACAGGCATATTTGATTCCCATCCTGCCAATCGCGAACGCATCAAAGCAGCCCAAAAACTTGACCTCGACGGCATCTTCGCCTGCGACCATCCGGCCCGCGAATTATTTCTGGACTACGAAAAGCTCTGCAATCAGGTTTCGGAAGACTTTTACCGCAGCGCCCTCGGTATTTCTACTCGCAAACGCGGCCGAGGCAAAAAGGAAAAAGATTGGATGCTGGAACAGGTGTAATGCCAACAAGCGAACTGATTTCCGGCTCCTGTTTTGGATCAAGTGGCAACACCGGAAATTCCGTGAATCGACAAAGCATCCAAACGATGTTTCGAGCTGGGACTTCATTTAAGATCGAGCGTTGTTCGGCAAACCACTAAAGTGGCTAACGATCATCGATGAACTCACTGCCGAGTTTCTCTGTCTGGATGCGGGCTACGGCTTCAAGAGCGAAAAAAGTCATTGATCGGCTGGCGAAGGCCCAGCGCGGTCTCGATTCGCTAAGCAAAGTTCATTTTGATTTTTTGGACTTCAAGTACATTAACGCCAGACTGGGACGGAGAAATTCAGGTCGATCAGTTTTTCTCAACACCTCTACGTCCAAATCAGCATGAACATTGCACAACCGCAGGCAATCCTGTTCAGCTGCCAGTTCAATTTTGGCCAGTTCTTTTTGATACTTGTTCAATACCTCTTCAACTTGCTGACGAGTTTCTTCTTCAAGTAACTCGGATTCCAGCAAGTAAGCCAAGCCTGTGGAGGTTTTCATAAAGACTTCCAACTGGTCGACGATGGCTTCGGTCTGATGCGGGAGCAAGACTTCATTCCAGACTTTCCGATACCATTCTTCACCGTACCTGGAAATTTCGAATTCAAAGAAAGCATAATCGCGATCTGTATCGCCAGCCTCTCGCATACGAGCCCCAAGTTCGCGTCGCTTCTCAACAAACTCATCCAACATTTCTTTTAACACTTCCTGCTGAACTGCGGTTAACTCGATATCGATCCCACTTCGCTCACTGGAATTCACGAACAATTCGATATAGCCGTAAAATCTCTCCGGGAACAGGCGATCGGCATACAAAGGAGAGAATTCAACCTGCCCGTCAAATGCCATCTCGAATCGTCCCTGGGTTTCGATAAGGTAGCGAAACCGTTCACCGTTTCTTTTACCGTTGAGGATCGCCTCAAGCTGTTTGCGATCTTTCAAAAACAAGAGTGTCACGTCCGATGCAAACGGCGAGGAAAAATAGTCAGCAGATCTATTTAAAAAATCCTGAATATCAACAGGCAAAACTTCGACCAAGTCTTCTATTGAATCTCGCCAGATTTTCTGCCCACTGTCAAACGCGGCCTGCCAGATCTTCAACTGCTCTTCCTGGATTTCAGCAAACCTTCGCTCGGACTTATCTAATTGCCCAGCATGTTTCAGGTACCGCGCGATTCCAAACTTGCGAAAATAAATTAATCGATCAAGGGCGACTATCTTTTGCTGCTGCTTTTTGTCAAGCAAATCCAAAACTTCGTTTCGATATTTCTGAAATTGTTGAGCTGCTTCTTCGGCCATTCCGTACTTTGGGGTGATTTCCTGAGACTCACGCAATTTCTCCAAATGGTCGCAAAATTGCTTATAGGCGTTGATGACTTTTTGCCGTGCAACCGTGGACAACTCCAATGCCTCGACCACCTCACGGTTTTCCAGCAAGTCAACTTCAGAATACGGGCGCCACCAAGGCGAAAATCCTCCAGTCGGTGACTTAACACCAACAGCCATGACGATAATGAGCTTACCTTCAGCCCTGAGCGCTAACGCTTCTTCCTGCGCCTGAATCAACAATGGAATTACCCACACAAAAACGAAAACGCAAACTGCAAAGTTCACCTTTTTCATCTATTTCTCCGAATACCGGCGGTAAACTGAAACGAAGATTAACCCAACTGCCAAACAGCAACAAAGGATGAAAACGAAATTGAATTTATTGGGCGATGATGCCGAAACATCGCTCTGCGGATCAACAGCTGGCGTCCGGGATTCGAAATTTAACTGGCCGATTGGAAGATCCAGCAATTCGGACTGATCTTTGACTGCCGCGAAAATCTTGCTTAGATCGTTAAGGCTTATGATTGAATTCGCGGGAATGCCTGCAGTCTTTTCAGGATCTTCATGATCAAAGACAGTGACCTTTGTTTTAAGGGGCGCGAGACTCAATTCACTGTCGTCAACAATATTGGAAACTCGAGTGACTCGCCATCTGGCAGTTCGCTTGGGGAATTTATCTTGGTCACCAAAAACAATATGCGTTACCTTAGGAATGTAAATGTCACCCGCAAGATTGCGCGCCTCCGAAACGAAATATCTGTTAGCCTTCTCATCTTGAGTCCAGGCAAAGTTGGTCAACAGAAAATTTTTATTGGAGTCAATTACCGTAGTCAACTTGTCGTCCAATGACTCTGAAGAAACCTTGGCAATCCCATCCGACTCACTTACCCTGTGACGATACTCTTTCGGGGGGTCAATGAAAAACATCAGTGGATTCAGCCAGCGATCTGCACCAACAGCACCCATTGCCTGATCCGGACTAAACAATTTTTCGGCATGAAACCCCGCCGCATTGCCAATTTCACCTTGCGCCATTGTGTGACTGATCTTGAGTACAACACCGTCATCAATCAACACGGATTCTGAACCAGGAAACGGAGCAATCAGCGTTTTAGATCCGCGTTCCGTCTCTTCACCCGGTATCAGCTTCATATCCTTAATGAAAAACTCGTAGATCTCACGTTCATCCGTTCGAACCCAACGTCCGCTCGCTTCACCCAGAATCTCTGCGAAATCGCCGCTCTGCAACTGCTCTTCGTTCTCGGCAATTCCAATAACCAACTCATATTCACAAGAAAATTCGAACGAGTCCATATTGCCCATCGAATTCGCGACCAATTCCGCCACTAATTCATCATCTGAATCAGTATCCTCTTGAGCAACTAATTGGTGAACGACGCACGAAGCCGTTGCGAATAGCGCAAGAAGCCGAATCAATTTCGCCATAATTTTCTCGCATAATTGGATAATCGCTTTTTAGTTAGTCCTTAACGCAATTCCCGCTAAAATGCAGTTGATACCAACCGCATCTAGCTTGACACGCACCGGTAGTGCTTCTGCCTCGGTGGAAGGAATAGATCATACAAAGCCGCTCACTCCCTGCTGGACATTCTTTGCAGACTTTGTGACCACCAGCGCCATTGCAGTTTCCAACCAGTACTTTGTCACGAGTCTTAATAAATGGACAATCTGGATCTGGTTGTTGAGCCGCCGGCACAGCACCGCAAGTGTAAATCAACTCACAAAATTGCACAGGATCGCAATTTCCACGGGTCTCCCTTTCATTGACGGCGTCCACTGCAGTTTGATTTTGAAAATCCCAACATCTACCAATCCCACCGGGAGGATCTACTGGCTCATGAATATTTGAACCATCGACAATTCCGACTCCTATTTGTGAAAATAAAGAAATTGTTGCACTACAAATCATCAAAACTACAATTGCCTGAATACAAATCTTGACTTTCATTCTTTGCTCCTTTTGGTTGATACGCATGCGACACGGACGCGTACTGCTTGCTCGTCCGAAGTCACAAATGTCACATAAAACACTGTCAACGGTTTATCAGGCTGTTTGACCAAGCTGATTTCGTATTGTGCCGAACTCGAATCTTTGTCAATCAGCCTGATTCCGAGATGATCGTCAGTTTCGATCGTTACAATATCCAAGGGTAATTCATCACTTCTATCCAATTCGACAAAAGAAACATCGGATATTTTTTTTAACACGACTGACTCTGGACTCGCACTCAAACGACGCGACTTATTAAGTACGACGGTAAAAACCTGAAACAACCCAGTCGTTGTTTTCAGCTTTACCTCAACTTGAGCAGGAATCGAATCAGTTGGGCCCGAGATGGATAAGAGATGGTCTCGCCGAAACAATGGACGTCCGGATTCCAACGTACCTTCCACTGGAGTGACTTCATGTAACGGATTGATTGTGACCTTACACCACTTTGGCAATACATCTTCAATTTGAAGTGAGCAGTCTTCGTTGGTCAGGTTTCGTTCAATATCACTAATTG
>CAZOXC010000269.1:0-5304 GCA_964583205.1 uncultured Pirellulaceae bacterium
TGCAATTGCAATCGCCAAAGACTACGAGACGATTGAGTGGTTGTTGAAAAATCACCCGACTGCTGAAACTCGAGACCACTGGGGCGGCAACGTTCACGAAGCGTTTCTTTATGGAGCGGCGTGGCATGGCGACGCGCGAACCGTCGAGTTGTGTATGGAAGTTTGCGGAGAGCGGCACACGACCTATGCGGCTGCTCACTGCATTCGTAATGCGATCACCAGCCACAACCGGAAAGGAATGTTCGAAGACTACCGGCGAGTTATCGAGCTGAATCTTGACTACTTGAAACAGCGCGATGCATTCTACGAACACGACTTTTTCTACCCCCTGCATCAGCTTGCCCACAAATTCATCTCGGACTTTTACTACGGGCCGCTGGGCGAAGAGCCGACAGTTGAGCATCAATTGGCCCTGGCGCAGCTTTGCCTCGACAAGGGCTTTGACGTGAATCTCAAAACTCACGACTCGGGTGAAACAGCTTTGTCTCTGGCGATTGCCGATGGCCACAAAACGTACGCTGAGTTTCTTCGCACCAACGGCGCTGAAGAACCTGATGCGAAAAAGTTGCAGGAGACGAAGGAGACAGCTTTCTGGAATCGTATCACGCGGGAGCACCCTGGTCGTTCGAAACGGATGCTGGAGTCTGATCCTTCGCTGGCACTGAAACACTACGGCGAGAATGGTGACGAGGCGGACGGCTATCCGCTTTATCACTCGACCAAGCAATTAGAGTTCGAAGTAACGAGGGCTTTGCTAGAAGCCGGCGCCGATCCGAACGCGACACCGGACGTCGAAGATCCAGCGATGCGAGGCATGCCTTTGATGAACGCTTTCCACGAAGCGAATGCCAGGAAAGTTGGCAATTACGACCTGGTTCATTTGTTGCTTGACTACGATCCGAACCTGAACGCGCATGGCGACTGTAGCACGCCGTTTGTCGATTGTTTGTTTAACAACATGTGGGAAGTTCGCGACTTCGACCCAGGCGAATCCTGGACTTACAAGCGGGAGTCGGCGGAAGAGGTTGCCAGACTATTCCGAATGTCGTTCGCCAGTTACCTGGATCCTGATTCTGGGAACAAGAACGATGGTAGGAAGTCGAGCGACGATTCGATCCGCAATTCCGATTTCCCCGAGTTGACGCTGCTCGAGCGCGTTATCGAAATGGGTGGTCAGCCATCGTTGTTCACGTTGGTGCGACATGAGCAACATGACTTGATCGCAGACCTACTCAAGAATTGTCCCAACGAAAACGGCACGGCGATGGATTGGCCACAATCCACAGTGTTTCATTGCATCATGAATGGTGCGACTTGGTGCGGGTATCCGAAGACCGTTTCTGCTTGTATGGAAACCTGTCCAGAATTGTATACATCGGACTGTGCCAAACACGCAATGGACCGGGCAATTCGCAGCCACAATCGTGACGGCGACATCGACCAGTACTTTGCACTGATCGAATCGCAATTAAGGTTCCTTAAGGAAAACGATTCGGTCACGGAGACCTACAGTGAAGGCAGCTCTTTTCAACCGCTTCACTTGCTTGCCGAACACTTGATTGAATCGAGTCACTACGAGTTCAAATGTGAACGGTTGGTCATCGAAAACGACCTCGTTCGATTGGCGGAATTGTTTGTCGAGTTTGGCTACGATGTTAACTCGGTCAATTTGGAAACTGGCAAAACCGTTTTGGCGATCGCGCAAGAAAAGGGCTACGCCGTGTACGTCAAGTTCTTGCGACAACAGGGCGCGCAGGACTAAAACGGTCCCATTCAAATCTGGTTTTGAAGCACACTTTAACCCAGCGCACCTTGACTCAATGCTTGAACGGTACGTTCGCAGTTGTTTTCCAGAGCAAGTTCCAGCAAAGTGCGACCGCCCGGTTGCAGTGTCGTGTCAGCGCCGGCGTGCAGCAAACAGATTGCGATTTCGTCTCGACCGTTGACAATCGCGTGTGCAATTGGCGTGTAATCTTTGCGATCTGATTTCGTTGCAGGCGCAAGATAGTCTCTGAGGTGATGTTCAATTGCTTCCGGGTTCGTGGCCAACATCTGTTGGACTTTGGCGATATCACCAAAACGTACAGCATCGAAAATGTCGATCTGTTGCCGCATCAAAAAGTCGAATACATCTGTTTTGCCTGCTCGATGGGCGTAGGCAATTGGTGAAACGCCATGGCCTGGATGTCGTTGACTTGCATTCGCGCCATGCTCGACCAGTAGGCGGGCGATCGCAAGTTCACCGTTCCAGGCGGCAGTAAACAATCCTTGACGAATTGGAAAACCAAGTTCCAGTAGGTAGCGAACCGTTTCGATTTTTCCACTATCGGCGGCCGAGTCGACATGAGTTTCGCTGGTGGCCAGCCATGACTGGAATTCCGCAGCAGTGTGTTGTGAAACCAGTTGGCTGACAGCTTCCCGATCAACCGCCATGCAGGCATTGTAAAATGTTTGCCGAGGACTGTTTGGCTCGACAGGCGTCGCACCCTGTTCCTGTAAAAGTTTGACGATCCGAGTGTTGCCGTTTGATAACGCAATTTCATACACCGGCCGTTTGTTGTACCAGTCCAGGCAGTTCGGATCGGCATTATGCTGGAGCAGCAATTCAACTCGGTCGACCATGTTTCGCTTGGCCGAATTGGCCAGAAGATAATCAAGCGTGGTGACACCGTCATGCGCGGCCCAGTTGATCGGGTCACCCTGCTTCAACCCGTGATCCAGTAAGAGCTGAAGCCAATGTGTTCCGCCGGTGAACATGCTGTTGTAAAGTCCTTGACCGTCATTGGGATTGGCGCCATGTTTCAATAGCAGAGTCGCCAGCTCTCTGGCTTGAGGGTGTGGCGGGCAAACGACGACACCGTTTTCGCCTTCCCCGATGGCTCCTGTCAGGCAAGTGAAAACGTAGGTGCCATGTGTCAAATAGCGGGCGTTCGAATCAGCTCCTCGTTCCAGCAACAACCTGGCTGTCGCAAGCAAATCGAATGCTGCTTTGTCGAGTTGCACTCGCGAATAGCAAACACAAAGCAGGGGTGTTTCGTCGTAGGGTCCGCCCTGGGTGTTGGCAAGTTCAGGCTGCTCATTCAAGCAGCGTTCGACTTCCGCGACGTTGCCAACTGCGGCAGCGGTCCAGATGCTTTCCGTGGCGAGCCCGGAATGTTCCTGTAGCATTTGTTTGGCACTGTCGATATTCATTTCGAATACGCCGCCATAGCGAAGAATCGCCACTCGCAAAAACCGGTCGGCCAGATCATCGTCGGCCTGCAAAGTTTGCTTGAGTTCGGTCCAGTTGTTGAAGCCGTATTTTATCGCCAGGAACCGCTGACAATCGGCCAGTTTCAATTCGTCCAGTGAACTGGATGCGAATCGTGAGTGAGAATTGCGAAGCTCTGCGATGATCGCTTGATCGCCATTGTGGATTTGCTTCAGCAGCGTCTTTGCCTGGTTCTTGAGATTTTCCAGGGACGCATTATCGGGTAGATAATCGGTCATCTCGACCTTCCTTTCTGCGGCACGACTCTAAATTCGAGAAGTGGCCAATCACGCCCGAACGCTCGCACCATCAGACTGAAAGGACAGTCGTTACACAAAAAAACGAGTCAGGTGGGCTTGGCCCTTTCCGCGAGCTGGTTGCACCCTGCGTGCAACAAAAGAATAAACCGACGCGGCGAGGCAATCAACCTGCAACATCATCGCCTTTGCAGTTCAATCGAGTTTCCTGTTTGTCGGTTCTTCAATGAAAGTTGCAATTTGAAGATGGCCCGCGTGTCGAGCCCATCCGGCGGCGGTGCCGTGATGAACTGTATCTTTCAACTCCGTGTTGGCACCGAACTCGATCAACAGCCGCACAGTCGAAAAGTGCCCAGCCAGGGCAGCCTGATGCAAAGGCGTAGAATGACCGTGGAACCCGAACGGATTGAAACGACTCGGATCCTCTCCCGACTCCAGCAGTATTTTCAACACATCCACTCGTCCATGTTGAGAAGCAAGGGCAACTGCCTGATGTTTTTCCTCATCGGAAGCGGATGAGAATTGTTCTTGCACAATCTCGGCGCGGCCGAGTGCGGCTGCCGAAACCAGATCAAGTTTCGCGCCCAGTTTGACGAGAGTGTCTGCCGCTGCGAACTCGCCGTGACTGAGTGCCGGCTGCATCGCACCATCCGGACTTGCCCCAAACTCGCATAACAATTCAATCAACTGCTGTTGTACGCCTTGTTGGCGTGCCACGTTGCCCGAACAAACCAGGCTCAATGTCATGCCGACGCTGTGTTGGTTTTGATCCGCTCCGCTTTCCAAAAGCATTCGAGCCACGTCGGTGATGTTTGCCGGCAATCGGTTGTTGCGAATCGGATTTTCCGCAATGAACTCTAACAAAGTTGGATTGGAAAAGTAGTTTCCGCCTTCGAAGGTGACTGTTCGAGTGATCAAATCCCGGTTGTTTGCGATGAGTTCACGCAACTGATCAACGTTTCCTTCGTCAATAAGATCCACAGCCTGACGGAACGTGTCATCTTTAATCCGCTCGTGATGTGGCAGCTCCAGTTCAACTCCCATAGATTCCGCCACGGCCTGGCGTAGTCGCGGCCAACTGTCGAATCCGTATTCGCGACCGATGGTGAATTGCGAATCGCCAAGTGTGAATCGACTGGACTGCAGTTGCTGGTCCGTCATCTCGGTGAGCCGAGGATGAAATTCGCGAACGCGCTGAAATGCCGTCAAGTCCGAGTTGCGAACGGCTTTGAGAAGATCCCGAGCCTGATGTTTCAGGTGATCCAGATCAGCGTCAGGCGGTAGTCGCTTAACCGGCATGAAACATTCCTTTCAAGAGTCTGAACTCCGGATAACAGACAAGGACTGTTGGACAGAAATGAGATCGCTGGAAGGGGAAGGTGTGCACTTCTGTCTTTTCCTTGAAGTAGATGCAACCTGAACGCATCTGCCAGAATAATGCCTGATAAAACAAGATGCAAGGTTCTCAAACCTCAGGCAAAACATGGGTGACAACTGGCACTGACAGTTTAAGTGCGGCACATCAGTCCTGCTTCTATCGGCGATCCGGGTTTTGAAATGCACTCTTCATTCGACAATCAGAATTGCAGAATGTTAACCAGTAACAGTCCCAATAAATATGCGGCGCCGATCGCCAGTGTTGCAAATAATGGTTTCATTGGTTTTTTTCTGGTCAGTGCTGAGATTTGCCCGAATACTTTAGCCAACCGGCACCACAGGATTCCCATGCGATTTGTTTAAGTGAATTTCGATTGCCGTGAAATAAATTGATTGCGAATCGATCGGGTCGTGATAGAC
>CAZOXC010000270.1:0-5297 GCA_964583205.1 uncultured Pirellulaceae bacterium
ACCGAAAAACAACAGCGATTCGACCGCGCCCGAATTGGTGATTGTGTAATTCTGCAAGTCCCCAACTCCGTTGACATCTGGCATTACACCATTGAATGTCACCTCATCGACAATTTGTGCCGTTGCAGCGTTACAAGCGAGCATGGCGATGGCTACGACAGCCAGCGCTCGATTCTTGATTCTCATAAGTAAGTTCTCCGAAACTTGGAAGTGGTTAACCCAGTCGTCAACACCGCCTGGCTTGGCGACTTTAGGGACAATAGAAATCATCTCCTGATAGTATGTCATCAAACGTCAAACACAAGCTTTTCTGCAGAATCCAGCCAAAAAGAGGGGGAAATACCTAAAACTTCAGGTGATTTTCCGGAAAAGCGACCAAATCAAGGATTTCCAAACGGGCCCCGTCGCGAATGAACGGGCCAAAGGCCCGGCAATTTTTCTAACCCAGGACGAAGCCCTGGGTATGCCATGCAAGACCACAAAGGTCTGGCTGTTACTTCAAACATGCCGAGCCAATTCAAAAACGGCCGGACCTTCGGCCCTCAATCTTCGGTGCGTAATGATTCCCAGGGCTAAGAAACGGCCGGGGCGTTGCCCCTGAAAAGTCAATCGCATAGCAACCTGGACCCTGCGCCTAAACAACCAATTGTATACCAACCTGGGACCTTGCGCCTCTGAAAACAACCGCGCGCATACTGGCCAGAGAACCTTCACACGGCTGGGCAATAACAAGATCTCTGCCGTGAAGCTCGCCTCTTCGCAAATGAACGGGCCAAAGGCCCAACAATTTTTCTAGCCCAGGGCGAAGCCCTTGGAATGTCATGCAACAACACAAAGGGCCAAAGGTCCGGCAATTATTGCAACCATGCCCAAAATTTCCATTTCCATCAGAAGCAGGACAAAACGTCTAACGATTTCGCTTTCTAACTGGGCTACCCCATATTCTGTATCAGGGGTTATGAGAGTAGGGGTTGGTTAAAGTTCGCTTGTTCCTTCCGGCAGTGTTTTTACGAAGGAGCGCAAGCGACTAGCTGGAGTGAAACTCATGCCGACCCCGAGTTTCACAAGTGGTTGTTTGAACAGGCAATTCAAATATCAGATAATAAAAGTGCTAAATGAATTGTCACTTTATCTTAAATGATGAAAACGCTTCTTCTGGTAACTCAATCGGTTCTCCCAACAGATGCGAAAATCGCTCGGCTGACTCATCATCCAATACATTTTGGATCTCGTTGTGAAATCGCCTGAGTTGCTTGTTTACTGAATCGACGAAATCGTCTCGAACCCTGTCAACAGCGGAACTCAGTTTTTCAAATTCATTTGTTTCGATGCTCGCTTTTTCTTTCAGTTTGGCGTTTTGATACTCACTGAAAATTTTCTGCCCGCTCAATTTGTTCAATGCTGACAATTCAGCCAGTCTGGCTTTCTGTTCTGGAAGCAACAGCTCCAACGCTCGTTGATGAAATTGCTCGTTGATGGGAGAACAAATCTCGTTGATGTTTTCTCTGCGTTTTCTTCTCCACCGCTCAATCTCGCCGGATGTCATCTGGGCTTTTACTGACAAGCTCAACATAGGCAAACTTGCAGCATCAATAGCGTTTCCCTTTTCCTCCAATAACTGTTGGCTCAACGACTGCAAAGTGAATCGTTGGGAATTATTAAGTGCCAACTCTTCTACAACAAGCCTTCGCTGCAATGTCGAAATCAAGTTGACTCGTGCATCAGAGCTGTCTTTGAAGTTATCGACACCCAGAAGACTTTCCTGGCCGGACAGGAAATCCCCGGTGCCACATATTGCAACAAACAGAATCACAATCAAATACCGCATTGTTATCACCGCTTTCCCGGATTCCAGAATGTTGGAATAAATGAATTGAAAGATTGCAACGGAAATTTAACCGCGACCGGCGCTGGCTCGCCTAAAACTTGCTCAATCGAACGCCGTGCTTCAGTACCCAACTCACGACGAATTTCTTGATGGCTCTCACTCCAGGCTTGCCGGATTTCTTCAGTGATTTTACTCCGAGCATGGCCAGCAATTTCTTTTAATTGCTTCTTCTCTTTGTTTGAAAGTTTCAAAAACTTCGTATCCAGAATACTTGATTCATATTCGGCAAACAGTTCACCGCGAGCCAAAACGACACGAAATAAGATTTGGTAGAGGCGGTCTTCCTGCTCGGTTAGCAGTGAGCTTACCACCGTTTGACGGCAGGACATTATTGCTTCAGTGATTTTGGTTTTGACTTCACCGCCATTGCCGGCAAGACCAGAAAGCGGATCAATTTCTTCCAACATTGGTTGAAGTGTCTCTCGCATCTCCCGAATTGCTTTGTTTATTGTTTCGACTTGTGACTCGCTCAGAGCAAGATCGGCCTGAATTTTCGGGTGCTCAACAATTCCGGCAAAGTTAATCCGTAAATCACTGAGCATTTTTTGGCGGAGCTCATGCAGCTCCTCGAAAGTTTGCTCGCGAAGCTCCGGCCGGCTTTCTTCCTGTGTTGGAGAACTTGCATTTGAGTTCTGTTCCCAACATGCATGATCATTTTCATTGTTCTCAGTCAATTCGTCAGTCATGCTGCAAAGGCTGACACTTACCACGCAACAGTAGACCATTAGTTTGATCATGATTCGCTCGAAGATTAATCTACACCACAATGAAGAGCCATCGACAAATGGAATTTTAAGTATTCCACAACCAAGTTAACGACTCTAACCCATAACCAGCATTCTTGGGCGAAAGGGGGTGGCTAGACAAGAACATTCTTTATCAACTTGGAATATGCGCTGGCATTTGGGGTAGAATCACCTACAGAACATAACTACTCAAACTGAGCGGTTGTAGGTTGAGCACTCGCCGGACTCGCTTTTTGTTTAACGGGCAAGAATGCCCATTCTACAGAAATACGTGCTCAGTTTGTGGGTAGCTAATGGTGGGCGATCTGATTTGTCAGCAACTGGAAACTACGACAGGTGGAGCGCCACCTTCTCTGGGAGAAGGTGGTCATTGTCGGATAAGGGGTGCTACTGGAAATACATCCACGTAAAACCCCATTCCTAACCGTCCGCACTGCGTTGGCGACGAATTCCGACTTGTCGCTATTAAAAGTTACTTGGGCAAGTCAATTGGATTGCCCATCGTGTCGCGGCAGTCGATTTCCAAGTGCTCGGGAAACGCGTTTTCGCGGCCGATGATCTTGATGTTCATCGTGCCTTCTTCTTCCAGTTCAGCCAACTCTTTTCGTTTCTGGTTGTTGAGGAAGGAAGACACTTCGTCGTTGACCGTCAGTTGCACCTGAGTCACCTTCGGATGCTGAACGGCCAGCATCAAGGTGCGGATCACTTCCAGTGACATACTCTCATCGGTCTTGACCACACCGCGTCCGCTACAGCAAGGACAATCAGCGTAGACACTTCGCTTCAGACCCGGACGAACTCGTTGACGAGTCATCTCGATCAAACCGAATGGGCTGGTGCGCAGAATTTTGGTACGAGCCCGATCGCGTTTGAGTGCGTCGCGCAATGCTCGTTCGACACCGCGACGATGTTTGTCGCGCCGCATGTCGATAAAGTCATTCACGATCACGCCGCCAAGGTCGCGTAGTCTCAACTGTCGGGAAATTTCCCGAGCGGCAGCCATGTTGAGCCGGTAAGCTGTCTCTTCGGCCGAATCTTCGGCTCGAAAATTACCACTGTTCACATCGATCGCCACCAGTGCCTCGGTCTGGTCGATGACAATCGAGCCGCCATCGGGCAAGGGAACTTCACGCTTGTTGATCAAAGCAATCTCCTGTTCCAGTTTGTATTTATGGAACAAAGGATCCTTGCCGTCATAGAGCGTCAATTTGTTGACGTGCCGCGGCATCACCAGCTTGAGGAATTCCTTGGATCGAGAATAGGCACCCTCATTATCGACCACAATGGAATCGACATCCTGAGTCACAATATCTCGAATGGTACGAATGATCATGTCACTCTCTTCGTAAATCGAAGCGGGTGAATCTTCGCTCTTCATGCGGCGCACAATCGCTTTCCAAAGTCGCAGCAGGTAAGCCATGTCTCGAGATAAATCACGACGCGAACGACCTTGACCGGCAGTACGCACGATAAACCCGAGCCCCTTGGGTGGATTCAAATCGTAAAGAATCTCCTTGAGCCGACGACGTTCATCTTCATCATCGATTTTGCGGGAAACACCGACTCGCCCAAGTGCCGGCATTAATACCAGGTAGCGGCCGGGGATACTGATATAGGTCGAAAGTGTGGGGCCTTTATTGCCAATCCCCTCCTTGATGACTTGCACAAGCACATCATCGCCACGTTGAAAGATTTCCTGAATCGGCGGTTTGACTCGAGGCCGATTGGAGATGTGTCGATGCCGACTCTTGCCGCGATGACCACCACCTCCGCGGCCGTCACGATCTTTGCGGCCTCGGCCGTTACGACCGCGATCACCATCCTGATCCCGGTCGCGATCCTGGTTGCGATCTCTGCGTCCTCGACCACGATCGTCTCCTCGACCCTCATCGCGCGAGCCTCGACCGCCGTCACGTCCACCGTCTCGTCCACCGTCTCGTCCGCCGTCTCTGCCACCGTCACGTCCGCCACGACCACCGCGCTGGTTTCCGCGTCCGCCACCGGAACTTCGATCAGGACCGCGGTCTTCCTGAAACTCGGGAGACTTTGGATCGTAGCCGCCCTGGGCAAAGTAAGACGGCTCGACATCACTGATATGCAGGAAGCCATTTCGGCCAACGCCAAAATTGACAAACACGGCCTGAATTGCCGGTTCCATGTTGACCACTTTGCCAACATAAATGTTTCCGACGTAGTTATCCTGGCTGGCTCGTTCGACATAGAGTTCTTCCAGTCGGCCATCTTCCAGGATGGCGATACGACATTCTTCGTCCTGCGAAGAATTGATCAGCATTTCTTTTTTCATTTGATTTTTCGTTGTTTGATGAATGTTCGTTATTCGATGGACGTGGGATTCGTTTTGGAATCTCGCTCCATTTCTGATTTTGTGTGGGCCATTCTGCGTTTGTCTGGAGTTCGCTTGCCTGACTTTCGCGAGTGACTTGATTCGCTCGCGCGGCCCGATTGACTCGCGAGGCCCGCTTTGGCTGTTGCGAATTCCGGCATTGTTCAAGCGGAGCTTCCGGTGGGCGAGAGCCGCAACTCGCGGCGGAGGCGGCTGAGCCAAACATGAAAAAGCTGCACAAGTCAGCAAGAGAGTTCGTCGACATTCCCGGACGCAAACGACCTGCCGGGAACAAAGCATGAGCCGGAAACAGATTGCC
>CAZOXC010000271.1:0-5290 GCA_964583205.1 uncultured Pirellulaceae bacterium
GCCAGAAGAGCTTTCCGCTTGCCTGTCCGTCCGGGTTCATTCACCAACCTGGCCGTCAATGACAACAACCAGTTGCTCTATGTTCGTACCACGCCTCCCGGAGCTGAAGGCGATACGGGTATCAAGTTAGTTGATATTTCAGCGGACGAGCCTGAAGAGAAGACCGTTATTTCAGGAGCCGCCGGGTTTGCAATTACTCCCGATGGCAAAAAACTGTTGGCTTTCCGAGGTGGCGATTCAGGCTACATCCTCAGTGCTGCAGCCGGACAAAGTTGGGATGATGAAATCTCAACTGATGGCATGACCGTCATGGTTGAACCTCGCGAAGAATGGAAGCAAGTTTTCACGGATGCCTGGAGAATTCAACGCGATTTCTTCTACGATCCGACCATGCACGGCGTTGACTGGCAGGCGATGCATGATCACTACGCAGTGATGCTGGAAGATTGTACTTCTCGCCGCGACGTTGGTTTTGTGATCGGGGAAATGATTTCGGAACTCAATGTGGGCCATGCCTACTATCGAGGCGTCGGTGATCCGAACGAACCAGAAGGGCCAGCGAGTGCTCGAGTCGGTTTGTTGGGTTGCACGTTCGAAGTTGCCGATGGTCGATACAAAATTGGTACGATCTTTGAAGGAGCCGATTGGGATACAGATGCCCGAAACCCGCTTCGCCGAGTAGGTATCAAGGAAGGTGACTTTATCCTGGAAGTGAATGGAGTCGAGTTGACCAGTGATTCAAATCCGTTTGCGGCCTTCGAGGGAACTGCTGGAGGTTCGGCGACGCTGACCGTCAGTGAAGACGCAACGCTGGACGACGAGGACAAGCGAGTTGTCGTCGAACCGATGGGTAGCGACAGCGATTTGCGATTCCGTCACTGGATCGAGACCAAACGCAAGATGGTCGACGAAATGACCAGTGGTCGAGTCGGTTATGTTTACGTTGTGAATACCGGTGTGCCGGGGCAAAATGACTTGTTCCGCCAATACTACGGACAGATTGGCAAAGACGCCATGATCATTGACGACCGTTGGAACGGTGGCGGTCAAATTCCGACTCGGTTTATCGAATTGATGAATCGTCCGGTGACCAACTACTGGGCCAAACGTGATGGCCGTGACTGGACCTGGCCACCAGACGCGCATCATGGTCCCAAGTGCATGTTGACCAACGGCATGGCCGGGAGTGGTGGCGATATGTTCCCGGCGTTGTTTAGACAATCGGGTCTTGGCAAGTTGATTGGTATGCGAACCTGGGGTGGATTGGTCGGAATTTCTGGCAACCCACAGATGATCGACGGTTCCAGCGTAACTGCACCGACCTTCGCCTACTATGAAAAGGATGGGACTTGGGGAATCGAAGGTCACGGTGTCGATCCTGACATCGAAGTAATCGACGACCCGGCGAAGATGGTCGATGGTGGCGATCCGCAACTGGAAACTGCGATCGAACATATGTTGACCGAGCTGGAGTCCAATGCTTACAAGGCTCCGGAGCGTCCGGCATATCCTGATCGAAGTAAATTCGGTTTAGACGAGGACGACAAGTAACCAGTTGTTTTCGTTCAAGTAGATAATTCTCATCAAAGGCGCGATATCTCATCGCGCCTTTTTTTTGTGAGTTGTTAGAATGAATTTTCGAGAACCAGAGGTTTGCGAAACCGGCTCGACATTTCATACAAACGAATTTCCGATCGGATGCGGTGATGATGTCAAATAGTTTGCAGCAATTCGCTCGTTTGTCCTGCTGGCTGGCTTGCGCCATGGCGACCATGAGCCTGTCGCCAATCGCCGCACAGGATTTCAATAGAGATATTCGGCCCATCTTGTCGGACCGTTGTTTCAAGTGCCATGGTTTTGACGAGGCCGCTAACGAGTCTGGTGTTCGATTGGATCTGGCTGAGGCAGCTTACGAGTCCGAGTCGTTTGTGCCGGGTGACATCGATGCCAGTTATGCGATTGAACGGATTTTGTCCGACGATGCTGATTTGAAGATGCCGCCACCCGATTCGCACTTGGAAATCACTGATGACGAACTTGAGCTGCTCAAGTCCTGGGTCAAGCAAGGTGCGAAATACGATCAACACTGGGCTTTCAAACCCTTGCCCCGATTCGTTGTGGTCCCCCATTTCAGTATGCTGCGCGACTGGATTCAAAATGACATCGATGTGTTCGTGTTGCGAGAGATTGAATCGCGAGGACTCCAGCCCGCGCCGGAAGCCGAACGATGGCGCTGGTTGCGGCGAGTCACTTACGATCTGACCGGCCTTCCGCCGACAGCCGAAGAGATCGCAGCATTTGCTGCCGATGAATCCTGGCAAGCCCATGAAACCGTGGTCGATCGCTTGCTGGCGTCCCCTGAATTCGGAGAGCACATGGCGGTCTCCTGGCTGGACGTGGCTCGCTATGCCGACTCGTACGGATACCAATCCGATCAGTTAAACAACAATTGGCCTTACCGCGATTGGGTGGTGCGAGCTCTCAATGAGAATTTGCCTTATGATCAGTTCTTGACCTGGCAATTGGCGGGCGACCTGCTGCCGGATGCGACGAAGGATCAGATTCTTGCCACCGCTTTCAATCGTTTGCATCGCATGACTAACGAGGGCGGTAGCGTTGAGCTGGAGTGGCGAACCGAGTACGTGGCGGATCGAGTGAACACGTTTGGAACCGCAATCCTCGGTTTGACACTGGAGTGTGCCCGTTGTCACGACCATAAATTCGATCCGGTTTCGCAAAAAGAATACTACAGTATGTCGGCGTTCTTCAACAACATTGACGAATGGGGCATGTACAACGATGGTTCTCGAGTCAACACGCCGACGGTCCTGTCGCCCACTCCGCAGCAACAACAACGACTTGATGACGCGTATGGCGAGTTAACTAGAATCCGAATAGGCAGCGCGGTGGAGTATGGGGTTTTTTTCGATGACGAAAATGAATTGCCCGACATGTCCTCGACAGTGACGGTTGATTTGCATGTTGTTTCTGAAGCAATCGAAGGCGTTCGTCGCGCAGGAAGAGTTGCTCATTGGAGTTTGGACGAGCGAGTCGAAGGGAAATTTCTCAATTCCGTCGAGGGCCGTGAGCCGGCAACCACAGCAGCCGCCAACGTATCGGTCCCGGGGAAAGCAGGGCAGGCGCTGCGTTTGACGGGAGACGATGCGGTTCATTTTCCGGTCGACGACGAATGGCTGGAACCCTGGAAGCCGTTTTCCGTTTCGATGTGGATCAAAATTCCTGAAGGATTGGAAGAAGCGGTAGTTTTGCATCGGCAAGGTGGCACCGACGTGGGCACCTTCGGAACTCGACTGGCATTGTTCGAAGGGAAATTGCGGTTGGAAGTTTCTCGGTTCTGGCCGGGAAACGCGATCGCGATTGAAGCAACTGAAGAAGCGCCGGTCGGCGAATGGATTCATGTTGTCATCACCAACTCAGGGTACGGCACAGGAAATTCTCTGGGCCTGTTTGTCAACGGAGTGGCCGATCACCAAGTGTTGCGAAGCGGTTTGCAGAAAGATCCTCAACATCGACCCGGCAATCAAACGGGGTTTGCCTTCGGGCAGCAGTTTCGTCGAGTCGGTTTTAAGGACGGAGAAGTTGATGAAGTGTCCTTCTTTACCTTCGCACTGTCGCCAATCGAGGTTCGGTCGCTGATGGAAGATCAACCGCAGCTTGCTTTAGCCGGGTTCGAAAAATCAGCCATCATGGAACATCAATTTGTGGCGACCCGTTCGATCGAAGAACGCTCGGAAATAATTGAAGCTTGTCGAGTTTACTTGACGTCTTCGACCGGAATTACGGAAACCTCGGTGATGAAGGAGATGCCGGGGCAGAGTGTGGCTCACGTGCTGAATCGCGGCGAATACGATGCGCCTCGAACTGAAAAGAACCAGGTAGGTCGAGGAACACCGGCTTCGTTGCCCGACTTTTCGGAGCAGTTTTCCCGCGACCGGCTGGGGCTGGCAAATTGGTTGACTGATGCTCAACATCCTTTGGCGGCGCGAGTTGCCGTGAATCGAATCTGGCAGGGATTCTTTGGATACGGTTTGATCGAAACCCCCAATGATCTTGGTTATCAAAGTACGATGCCGGTTTATGCGGACATGCTCGATTCGATGTCGCGCAAATTTATTGACAGCGGCTGGGATGTGAAAAAACTTTGCAAACAAATTGTTCTGTCGGGGACATATCGGCAATCGTCGGTGTGTGACGCGGAGTTGCGAAAACTGGATCCGCAAAATCAATTCCTGGCTCGAGGCCCCGCCAATCGGTTGAGTGCCGAAATGGTGCGAGACACGGCCTTGTTTGTCAGCGGGTTGCTTGATCAAAAAACGGGTGGGCCGGCGGTCAGCCCCTATCAACCGCCAAATTTATGGCGCGAGAACAACACCATGACGCCCGCTTATCGGCAGAGTGTTGGCAAAGATTTGTATCGTCGCAGTTTGTATACCGTGTGGAAACGCACCACGCCGATCCCCAACATGATGACTTTTGACGCGCCGACTCGTGAAGTTTGTGTGGTTCAGCGAGCTCGCACAAACACGCCGCAGCAAGCGATGGTGTTACTCAACGATGTGCAGTTTGTCGAAGCGGCTCGAGTCATGGCGGAGAGAATCTTTGTCGATGAGACTCTGGAAACCGATGCGGCAAAAATCGGTTGGTTGTTCCAAAGACTTGCTGGACGAGATGCCGATGATCGTGAACTGGCGATCCTGTTGGAGTTGTTAAGTGAACAGCGCGAGCGATTTGCGGCGGAACCCGAGAATGCCAGAAAATTGATTGCGACCGGCGAATCTCCAGTCGCCGAAACCGACGATCCTGTCGAGATTGCGGCGCTGACGGTGCTGGCTCAAGCCGTGTTTAACTGCGATGCAACTATTTGGAAGCGTTAACCAATGTCCGATCCTTTCAATCCGATGTCGATCAATCGCCGTCACTTCTTTGGGAAGTCAGCTGCCGGTTTGGGCGGTGCTGCGCTGGCTGGTATGTTCGGACCGCAGTTGGCTGGAAATTCGACCGTCAATGAAAACGCTTTGGCGACTGCGGAGTATGCCGTATCATTCGGAAAAGCCAAACGGATTATTTACTTGTTCCAAAGTGGCGGGCCATCGCATCTGGACTTGTTTGACTACAAGCCTCTGCTGAACGAACAGAATGGTGAGCAATTGCCGGCTCATGTCCGTGGTGAGCAGCGGTTGACGCAAATGTCTTCCAATCAGGCCTCGATTCCACTTGCCGGTTCCGTTTTCAAGTTCGATCAATATGGTCAATCGGGCATGTGGATCAG
>CAZOXC010000272.1:0-5281 GCA_964583205.1 uncultured Pirellulaceae bacterium
ACTCGATGTCGACTGCCACAAACTTACTGCCTGATTTGCAAACCTTCCCAGGCTCCCACGATCAAACCGGCAGCGCGGTCAATTTCTTCTTCACTGCTATACCAACCGACACTGAGCCGTACAGTGCCCGATGCTTCTTCGGTCGACAAGCCCATTGCTTGCAGGGTCGACGACATGTCGCCGATGCCACTATGGCAAGCCGATCCTGTGGATGCACAGATTTCAGGTACCGCCTGCAGCAGGTCGTAACCCGTAGTAAACGGGAACACCAGGCTGAGTGTATTGGGCAAGCGATCAACTTCTCCGGAATTGACTCGTAACTCAACATCGATTTCGCTTTGAATCTTTCGATGCAATCTGTCGCGCAGATTTTCCATATGCTCATAAGCCTTGTCGATTGCCTTTGCGGCCATTGAGCAAGCTTCACCCAACCCGGCGACATAGGCCGTGTTCTCGGTTCCTGCTCGCACGCCACCTTCATGATCCGCGCCGTGCAGCACCGGTTCCAGTGCGATACCTTCACGAACGAACAGGGCTCCAACTCCCTTCGGTGCATACAGTTTGTGTCCCGCGATCGTCAACATATCGACGCCCAGCTCTTCAATAGACACCGGCATCTTTCCAATACTCTGCGAAGCATCTGTATGGATCAGCAACCCCGCTCGCTTGCACAACTTTGAGATCTCGCCAATCGGCTGAATGGCACCGGTTTCATTGTTCGAATGCATAATGCTGATCAAACGAGTATCGGGTCGTAAAGCGGCCTGCACATCGGCGGCCGAAACGACGCCTTGCGAATTACAGCCGACGACCGTGACTTCGAACCCTTGCGAATTCAGAAATTGAATCGGCTTGCTGACCGCAGGATGTTCAATGGCGGAAGTAATGATGTGGCCGGTGCGGTTTCCGTCCAGAGTCATCGTCCCTTTGATGGCCAGGTTATTACTCTCGGTCCCACCACTGGTAAACACAACATCTTCCCGGTCACAGCCGAGCAGATGTGCAACTCTCATTCGAGCGTCCTCGATCGATTCAGCCGCCGCCCGCCCCATCGAATGAACCGATGAAGGGTTGCCGTAGTGAATACTGTGGAAAGGTTGCATGGCTTCGGCCACGGTAGGTGCCACAGGTGTCGTCGCGTTGTAGTCCAGGTAAATTTGTTTCACGGTTGTTGCTCGTATCCAAAAGCTGATTAGTTTGCTTGTCTCTCAAATTTTTGTTTCAAGTAGCGGCCGGTGTGCGATGCAGCAACGGCTGCGACATCGCGAGGTCTGCCCTGGGCAACAATCGTGCCTCCAGCAGCTCCCCCCTCGGGCCCCAGATCAATCACCCAGTCCGCCGCTGCGATCAAATCCAGATTATGCTCGATCACTATGACCGAGTTTCCTTTTCCGACCAGGCGCTTAATGACGCCGATCAAACGATCAACATCGACAAAGTGTAATCCGGTCGTTGGTTCATCCATCAAATAGACGCTATGTTCGAATTCGCTCGGCCTGGCCAGTTCGCTCGCCAGTTTGATTCGTTGACACTCGCCGCCTGACAAGCGGGTTGCTGCCTGACCAAGTTTCAAATATCCAATTCCGACTCGAACCAGTTCATCGAGTATTCTATTGATTTTCTCAAAGTTCAGAAAGAATTCGCGCGCTGTTTCGACCGACAAGTTCAAAACATCGGCAATCGAGTGATCTCGATAACGAACCTGCAGCGTTTGCTGATTGTAGCGACTGCCCCCACAGCTCTCGCAGGGCTGATTCAGGTCCGGCAGGAAACTGGCTTTGACGGTAATCTCACCCAGCCCTTTGCAAACTTCACAACGACCACCCTTGGCATTGAACGAAAAACGACTGGCTTTGAAACCCAACTGTTTGGCCGACTTCATCGCCGCGAAAACTTTTCGAATCTCGTCGAAAACGCCGCTATAGGTCGCGACGTTGCTGCGGCTGGATCGCCCAATCGGAGCTTGATCGATCGCCACCATTGACTTGACTTCCTCCGGAATCGTCAGAGATTGACAATTCAAAACGTCACTCCGCTGCTGCACCAGTTTTCTGAACAAGTTGATTCCGATGATATCCTGCAGCAAGGTACTCTTGCCCGAACCGCTGACTCCAGTGAGACAAACAAGTTTCCCCAGCGGGATCTCCGCGTCCAGGTTTTTCAAACAACGAAAACTGGCTCCGCTGATTTGTATTTTCGCACGCTGTTCGTCGTTCGCGGCAACTTCTTCATTCGCAGCGGCCTGACTGGATTGACCTTCGCTTTGATCATGGGCCAAATAGCGAGCCGTCGCGCTGGAACTGTTCTGCAGAATATCGTCTAGAGAACCCTGCGCGACCAATTGGCCGCCTTGTTTTCCGGCTGCGGGTCCAATTTCCAGCAGACAATCAGCGGCCCGCATCACTTCCTCGTCATGCTCCACTACCAGCACGGTGCTGTTATTGTTTTTCAATTGTTGAATCGATTTCAGTAGTCGCTGATTATCCCGAGGATGCAAACCGATCGTCGGTTCGTCCAGCACATAGCACACCGATGCCAGGCCGGACCCCAGTGATGTCGCCAACCGGGCTCGCTGCAATTCGCCACCACTCAAGGAGTCAGCATTCCGCCCCAGCGACAGGTACCCCAATCCAACTTGCGACAAATACTTGAGCCTTGAAGAAATTTCCAGGACCGGCTGCGTGGCGATTTGCTCACGAACTTCGTCAAATTCCAGATCGTCAAAAAAGTCGATCGCTTCATCGATGGGCAGTTCAACGATCTCATTGATCGACAGATCCCCAAGTCTGGCTGCGCTGGCCTGCGGTTTCAATCTGGTGCCCTGGCAGTCTTCGCAAACCGCAGCTTGCTCGCCTTCCAAATCGCCACCAGTCGGACCGTCGGTTTGTTTTACTCCAAGCCCCTGGCAACTTTCGCAAGCGCCATAAGGCGAATTGAAACTGAACGTGCGAGGCTCGATTTCTCCGTAGCTGATGTCGCAGTTCGGACAGGCAAATCGAGTCGAGTAAAGTTGATCCAGCCAGTTTTCATTTTCATCACGCCAGGAAGCGATCACGGTGCCCTTGCCCAACTGCAAAGCCAATTCGGTGGATTCCTGCAAACGGGACTCGAATCCCTCCCGCACGACCAGCCGATCTACGACCGCTTCGATCTCCACCGGTTTTTTGCCATCCAGTTTCGGGCGGCTCTCCAATTCAAAAACTTTCTGGTTGATACGAACCCGAATCAGCCCTGCCTTTTGAACTTCTTCGAAGACAGAATCGTGCTGCCCTTTTTTACCTCGCACCAGCGGGGCCAGCAGCAACAGCCTGGATTGTTGCGGTAACGCGGCGATCCGCTCGGCAATTTGTTTCTCGCTGTATTGTTGAATCGGCTGCTGACATTCGTGGCAGAGGATCGACGCTGCGCGAGCCATCAGGACTCGCAAATAATCGTAGATCTCGGTCAACGTTCCGACCGTACTGCGCCGATTCGGTGCCGCTCGCAATTGATTGATGCACACCGTGGGTTGCAAGCCGTCGATCCGGTCAACATCGGGTTTGGGCAACTGGTGCAGAAACTGGCGCGAGAACACAGAAAGTGTCTCGATATATTGACGTTGGCCTTCGGCAAAAATCGTGTCGATCGCCAAGCTACTTTTGCCGGCTCCGCTGGGACCGGTCACCACGATCAACTGGCCCTTGGGCAAATCGACATTAATATTCTTCAAGTTGTTCTGACGTGCCCCGCGAACTTGAATCGGCGGAGAAGCCGCAGGAGCATCCATTGAATTGAATCGGTTCCAGACTGATTTGCTCGAATGTTAAATTGAAAGTTAGATAGTACCACAGGCGGTCAGCAGTATACGCCGGGACCCGCCTCGGTTGCGATGCTCGCAAAGATAAATCCCTTGCCAGGTTCCCAGAGCCAGCGAACCGTTGCGAATCGGAATCATCAAACTGCTGCCCATCATCGAGGCTTTGACGTGTGCGGGCATATCGTCGGGTCCTTCCATCGTGTGTTCAAACGGCAAGTCTTCCGGACAAATGATATTCAGCGCCGTTTCCATGTCGACTCGCACATCGGGATCGGCATTTTCATTGATCGTCAAACTGGCAGACGTATGCATGATAAAAACCTGCAAGAATCCAATTCGCATTTCGGCGATCGGCTGCAACTGTTCGGTTACAAAACGAGTGATCAGGTGGCAACCACGCGAGTGCGGCGGCAAGGAAATCTCGGTCTGCCACCAAGTGTCGCTTGGATTCTTTGTTTCGGACATGTCAGATTCTTGTTTTAGCAAAGGCTGATTCAGTAAGTCGTACCGAATTTGCCGCGTAAAAACGTTCCAAATTATCGAAAAATGAACAAATTGGGACCTGGTTCATAGCGGATACGCGACAATTCCCCATAATTTGACAATAATTAACGGCAGCAAATGCAGCTTCCATTTGGAAGAACTATCGTCCTCCACTCCCCCGCTTTGGATGATCCATGATCCCTCAATACTTCTTGCAACCTGGACGCAAACATTCGTTACGAATTTCGCGGACCCTGCTGGGCCTGCTGATCTTGTTCGGCACAACCGCCGCGTTGACGAATGTTTCTGCCGATGAATTCGATGGCGAGTCAAAAACTGCCGCTACCGTTTCCACACCGGAGACTTCCAAATCGGTGAGTTCGGTTCCCCTGGCTTCGATCCGCAAAATCAGCCATCAGATCGACTACCTGGTCGAAACCCGGCTTGAGGAACTGGATGAATATTTTAACCCTCTGGCTTCAGATGAAATTTTCCTGCGACGGATTTATCTGGACATTGCCGGTCGCATTCCGACACTGAAAGAGACTCAGGAATTCCTGAATTCAAAACGCAAAAACAAACGAGCCGAGTTGATTGACGAGCTGCTTGATTCGTATGGCTACGTCAGCCGTCAATTCAACTTTTTTGCTGACCTGCTGCGATTGCAAACTCGAGGTCGCAACAGCATCGGTCAGTTGTATATCGATTTCGTCAAAGATTCGCTTGAACAAAACAAACCATTCGACCAGTTCGTTCACGAGCTGCTTTCTGCCGAAGGTGCCCAGCTGGAGCAAGACAATGGTGCCGTCGGATATTACCTCCGCGACTTGAATATGCCGGAGGACAATATGTCTAACACGATTCGAGTCTTCCTGGGGACTCGTCTTGAATGCGCACAGTGTCATGACCATCCATTCGATAAATGGACTCCAAAACAATATTTCGAAATGGTGGCGTTCACCGGCGGGCTGAATTATCGAGTTCGCAACGATGGGACATTGA
>CAZOXC010000273.1:0-5272 GCA_964583205.1 uncultured Pirellulaceae bacterium
CTATTAGGCAGTGATAATTCCACATCGATAAAACGATCAAGGTACGCTTCGCCGTTGTACGATTCGCCGTACACTCCCGATATCGCGGCTGCCAACGCGGTTTTGTCAATTGAAAGCACAAAGAAAACGTTCGGCACATCGAATAAATGTTTGATGGCCTCGAGTATCTCGACAGCAAAATTCGGTCTGCAACGATCCAATTCGTCGACGACGATAGTCAACGGCAGGTTTATGGCCGCCTTAATTTCGGCGGCCGCTTTGCCTAATTCGATTTTGAATTTCTCGATTATTGACTTGCTTTCGTTTCCCGAATTCTGAAAGTCCTCCACTATTCCGGCGCCGTATCCGGCCAAGACTGATTCGACATCCTTCTCATAGTCCAACATCCCGGCGGTTAACAGCTTTGTCAAAACTGGCAATCCTTTTTTAACGACGTGACGCGAAGCACGTTTTAGGAGTTCCAGAGTTTGACTCGTAGGGATTGTTTTTTGAATTGCGAGATTCAAATCCGCGACCAGTGATGCGACGGGGTCTGTCGATAAATCAGCCTTCCACGCATTAAAGAACAGGAACGGGGCGCCGTATTCGTTTTCGGCCTCGTCTTTGTAATCGCGACATTTGACTTCGGCTTCCCACCGCTCAAGCATCCAAGTCTTTCCTGCGCCCCATGGGGCTTCGATTGCGATGACGCCGTTTCGCGGCAATCGAGAAATCAACTTTTCGACATTGCGAATGAAGTCCGCCCGTTTAAGTGAGTCGTCGCCCCAAGCATAGGTTGGGTCTATTTCAGTTGCTGGAGAAAATAATGACGTCATTTGAGGCTCCGGTTTTTAACGATAGCTCAAGAATCGTGTCTCGATATTCGACTTATTGTTGACTATTATCAAGGAAACAACCACAAACAAAAGTTAGGGCAAATGAGATTATTCATCAGTTGGTCGGGCGATCGCTCAAAATATGTCGCTGAAGTCTTGAGGGACTGGATACCCAACGTGATTCAATCGGTTCGGCCGTTTGTATCTTCACAAGATATAGGAAAAGGCAGTCGTGGCGAAATCGTATTGGCTGAAGAATTAGAGAACGCTGATTATGGTGTTATATGTCTGACTCCTGAGAATTTACAGAAACCTTGGATCTTATTTGAAGCGGGAGCATTGTCGAAAAACAAAAATGCAGTGGTTGCAACGTTATTAATCGATTTGAGGTCGACAGAAGTCAAAGGTCCGCTCGCTCAATTCCAATATTCCAGATGCAAAAAGAAGGAACATGTTCGCGGGCTTGTTAAGTCGATTAACTCTTGCCAGCAAAAGACGATTAGACTTTCCGAAAAGAGAGTCGAAGCCGCTTTCGATCAATGGTGGCCAGTTTGTAAGGACAAGCTGGATTCAATACCATCAAATGAAGAAGAACTTCCTCCGAAACGGGAGTCGGATGACATCTTGAGTGAAGTCCTGGGGATTGTTAGAGATTTAGATCGTCGCCAAAGCGTAGTTCGAGATCGCGGACTAGATACACCTGCTCGATCTGTTTCGCGGAATTTTGTTACACTCGAAAACTATGTTTCTAGCTTGAATGAGCCGGAAGTGCATTTCATGATTAAAGATATCGAAGCGGGTTTTATTTCCTCTTGGACTCTCAATCGCTTATTGAGAGACGAAACATTTCTGCGTCGCCATGGGGTAATCGTGGACAACGGAGCGCATTTCGTTTGGGGAGTAGACGTCGACTTAATCGAAAACGAATTGAGGAAACGGGTAACCGGGTAACCTTCTTGGAGCAATTTCGCGCGACTCAACGCGATTCAGCATGACGGACGAGTCGGACAACAGCGTGTTTTTAGAAGGGCCTAAAGCGGCCCGAAGCGATTAAAAGTCCGTTGCTCTACCAACTGAGCTACGCCCTCGATTTCCGGTGACTTGACCGTGAAGAACACAAATTCAAATGCCGGAAATTTAGATCGAATAGTCTATCAAAAAATGACGGCCAGAATAGCCCCAAGTTCACTCTGTTCAAGTATTCTTTGCCAGACGATTTTGGGCTTGAGTCCTTATGGATTGGAGAATCGCGTCCGGTCGGGACTTGCTGTTCTCGCACTGCTCCAGGCGGGGCTCTAGGCCGCTGGTTGGTCATGCCGATTGGGTAGTGTCGGATGGTCTTGGCAAGTAGGCCGACCGACAAGTATCAACCTGAAAGCCGCAATCGAAAAACGGCCTTTAACTACGCTTTATGAGC
Organism: uncultured Pirellulaceae bacterium; assembly: GCA_964583205.1. Taxonomy (GTDB): domain Bacteria; phylum Planctomycetota; class Planctomycetia; order Pirellulales; family Pirellulaceae; genus CALMEE01. Next base: position 2,233 of record CAZOXC010000273.1, read on the forward strand.
ATCTGCATCCCAGACGAATCGCAGCCGGCCAAAAACAGGATTGATGCGGGTAAATAGTGTTGCTTTGCACCGTCAGATACAGCCGTTGCATTTGGCGGAGTTGAATCGGCTATAATCACGGGCAGAATTCGAATGCGAAATCAATTCAATTTAAGTGCGGTGGAAAAATTCATGAGCGCAAAAAAGCCATCTTCAGAGACTCGACCTGCCAAAAACACTGGCTGCCATTTGCCAAGAAGAAAATTTATCAAGCAAGGTATGGCTGCTGGAGTCGGTGCCTTTCTGCTGAAAGACCTGGCCAGGGTTCGCCAGGAATTTCAGGAAGCTACCCAAAAAGTTGTTGCAGCTTCCAGCGAAAAAGAATTTGCGGTTCTGGCCGAACAGTATTCACTTGATCCGCAAATCAACTACCTGAATCACGCTTCGATCGGAGCGATTCCTCGACCGGTTCAGGCCGCTCGGCAAAAGTACCTGGAGCTTTGCGAAACCAACCCGTGGCTCTACATGTGGGGCGGAGGCTGGGACGAACTGCGTGAAGATGTCCGACAACAATGTGCCGAGTTCCTGGGAGCAAAAGCAAGTCAGGTTGCCGTGAATCACAACACGACTGAGGCCTTCAACCTTTTGGCCGGTGGATTGCCATTGACTGAGGGTGACGAAGTTCTGTTCAGCAGTTTGTGCCATGCGGGTGCGAGTTTGCCTTTCGAACATTATTCGAAGATGAAGGGCTACAAGTTTCGGCGTTTTGATTTTCCGCTGGACAAGTTGCCTTCGCTCAGCAAGTCCGATGTGATTGAAGCTTATCGAGAACAGATTCGGCCGGAGACGAAATGTGTAGTGATTCCTCATGTCGATAATACGGTCGGTGTTCGTTACCCGGTCGCCGAACTGGCCACGATGGCTCGATCTGAAGGTGTTGATTGGGTGGCTGTTGATTCGGCTCAAACTGTGGGGATGCTGCCGGTCGATTTTGAGTCACTGAATGTTGATATGTTGGCGACCAGCCCCCACAAATGGCTTGGTGCCCCCAAAGGATTGGGGCTGACGGTTGTGGGCGAGCGATTGCAGAAGGTATTGCAACCGATTTGGGTGACTTGGGGGCAGCAGCGCTGGCCGGAATCGGCGCGGAAGTTCGAGGACTATGGGACTCGGAATCTGGCCGAGCTACTGACGCTGGGAGATGCGGTCAAATTCGTCAGTGCGATCTCCGGCAGTGATCGTGAAAACCGCCTGAAAGAACTGTGGATGTTCACCAAAGAGTTGGTAGGCAACACTGCGGGTTTGAGTTGGAATTCACCGGACAACTGGGAGATGGGTGCGTCGTTATATTCAATTCGGGTATCCCAGCCGGCGTCCGAGTTAGCCCAAAAATTGTTTCAGGATAATGGATTTGTGCTCAGGCCCTTCACCAATCTGGGCTTAAACAATTTGCGAGTTTCCCCCAATATTTACTCGTCAAAGGCACAAATCGAGAAATTGGTGAGCTTGATATCCTGAGCGGAATGGTGAAAAAAAGGTTTGGAAAATCGGCATTGGAAACCAATAAACAAATCGACTTGGCGAAAACTCTCCCATTGGCAGAAACTTTGGGAGAGAAACCATGCCTCAAGCGACTTATCTTTACGCCGTTCCGCAGTATGTTCAACCAGTTTCCATGGTTTATCAGGATACGCATACTAAGGCGATTGGCTACGTTTTGTGGTTGATTGGTTTTACCGGTGCCCACCGTTTCTATTATGGCAAACCGATCACGGGGATGCTGTGGTTTTTCACCTTTGGTCTATTGGGGATAGGCTGGATTGTGGATGCCTTCTTGATTCCTCAAATGGACGATCAAGCCAACCATCGTTTCGCTCCCGGTCCTATCGATTACAGTCTGGTGTGGGTGATGTTAATTTTTCTGGGAGCATTTGGGCTACACAGATTTCTACAGGAAAAATACGTGACCGGTGTGATCTACCTTTTAACTTTCGGGCTATTCGGTTTCGGATTGGTCTACGATATCCTGACTCTGAATTACCAGATCGACTCCACTCATCGCCGGCTATTACGAATCAAATAACCAAACAACCAATACGACGGCATTCGGAGAAACTCGCCCCAATGGGGCGAGTTTTTTCGTTTAGTGGGTGCGATAGTCTCGTCATTTGCCTGGATGGCATCGTTCACCCGACAGACGGTGTTCACCTGGTTGATGATTTTCGTCGGGTAGCGATTGCGATCAAGCCAGCAAATAGCAGTAGTCCACTGGAAGGTTCAGGAACGTTAGATGCAATTCCAGCACTGAAACTCCCCAACGCGACCCGTTCGGTAATTCCGGTTCCACCTGCATCGTCATCGCCCACAAAGAGGGCAATGTATCCGATTCCGGTAGCGCTTTGCGAAGCGGCGATGTTGAAACCAAAAAATTGTACTTGCTCATCTCCGTAATGCGGCGCTGGGAAAGCCAGAAGCTGAGACTCGATCAAATTCCCGTCGTCGTCGTAGGCGCCGATGAAAGCCGGCCTTGCACCATCCGGGCCGCTGCCTTCAAAATCCGCGGTTTCCAAGGCAAACGAGAAGATGTCTGTGGCCGATTCGGTGAAGTCAAGAATCGCCGTGGCATTAGTACCCCCGGGAACGCTGGAATTCGTATCAAAACCCCAGTGTTGCGTTGTGGCTCCACTCTGTGAGGCATTTACTTCTACGGCGAAATTGCTGTCCATAGTTTCAATCAAGTCGATGGTTGGGGCAATTCCGTCAACGGTATCATACCCTCCTTCGGTGAAACTGAAACTGTAATCGTTGCCTGATAGATCACTAGCTACTGGCGCGTCGTACGTGCCCAATATTGTTGTATTTTCGTCGACAGGTGATTCAATCCAGGAAGCGAGATCGTTAGGGTCCGAAAGACTGTTGAGGAAATCGGTCTGATTCAAAAAAATGTCTGCCGTCAAACTGGCCGTCATTACACACGTCGTTAGTACGAACGAGAGAAACTTGATCTTCATACTGCACCCTTTAATTGCCATGTGACTTATATCAATTGAATGTTGTGCAT
>CAZOXC010000274.1:0-5271 GCA_964583205.1 uncultured Pirellulaceae bacterium
AGCGGAACCTCCGTGGCGGAGAATTGAGTAGCTTTTTGCTCTCGACCGGCATCGACACCATATAACAAGGTCGAGTGCGGAGCTTTGAAAAATTCGACACCGAATTTTTCCGGGAGCAATGTTGATGATTATCGAGCAAGTCCTTTCTGCATCCAGTGAGAGTTCGCGGCGTCAGAATGCGAACCATCGGTTTATTCGCGCTTTGCGGAATTCGCAACCGAAGTGATCGTCTGCGGATTAATCGTATTGTGCCAGTTGCACTACCCCTCCAAAAGACGGAGCGTCGCGAAGGTTGTAAAAAATTCTCAAACCAGTGAACGCGGTTAATCCTGAGCTATTGTTTGGCGGTAACTATCGATTCCCGATTTACCGACCAAGTCCGTTTTGAGACGGTCCCCAAAGTACAACCAGGATATTGACGACCGATGAATACGAGTTTAGATCCGAAAGCTGGAGTTAGTTCCCAGCAACAGTATGACCAACTGAAGCAACGCATCCATCAACGCTTGATCGGCAAGTTGGACTTGAACCGAATTGGTGATATGGAGGGTGACGTTCTGCGCAAGGAGATTCGACTGGTCGTCGAACATCTTTGTGATTCGGAAAATACGTTGCTCAATCGTTCCGAACGCGACCGGTTGGTCGAGGAAATATTGGACGAGACGTTTGGTCTGGGTCCGCTGGAAATGTTGCTGAAAGATGTAACGATCAGCGATATTCTGATCAACGGTCCCAAGAACATCTATGTTGAGCGTTCCGGGAAAATGGAAAAGACCACGGTCGAATTCCGCGACAACGCTCACTTATTGCAAATCATTGACCGAATTGTTTCCAAAGTCGGTCGACGTGTCGACGAAACCTGTCCCATGGTGGATGCTCGCCTGGAAGACGGTTCTCGTGTGAATGCGATCATTCCGCCACTTGCTCTGGACGGAGCGGCGATGTCCATTCGTCGTTTTGGTTCCAATCCATTGAAGCTGGAAGACTTGTTGAACTACAAGGCTTTCACACCGGAAATGGTCATGTTGTTGGAAGGGGCCATGAAAGCCCGTTTGAACATCCTTATTTCGGGTGGTACCGGTTCTGGTAAAACGACGCTGCTCAATACACTTTCAAGCTTTATTCCCAATGCCGACCGTATCGTCACGATTGAAGATGCGGCGGAACTTCAGTTGCAACAGGACCACGTCGTCCGGTTGGAAACTCGCCCGCCGAATATTGAAGGCAAGGGTGCAGTTTCGGCTACGGATCTGGTGAAAAACTGTCTGCGTATGCGACCGGAACGAATCATCATTGGTGAGTGTCGTGGTGCCGAGGCACTCGATATGCTGCAAGCGATGAATACGGGTCACGAAGGTTCGTTGACCACGCTTCACGCCAATACGCCTCGAGATGCTCTGGGACGTTTGGAAACCATGATCATGATGGCCGGGTTCGAGATGCCGATCAAGGCGATGCGAACTCAGATGGCCAGCGCGGTCGACCTGGTGGTTCAAGCGAATCGGTTGCAAGGCGGTCCTCGTAAAGTCACTCACATTACCGAAATCTGCGGTATGGAAAACGACATCGTCGTGATGCAGGACATCTTCAAGTTTATTCAAGATGGTGTGGACGAGAACGGTCGGGCCAAGGGACGGTTTATCTGTACCGGTGTCCGTCCGAAGTGTCTTGATCGACTGGAGTCAAATGGTATCCGTATGCCGGCTTCGATCTTCGCAGAACGAATCATGATGCAGGACTAAGCTCCTTTCAGGAATCAATTAGAGAGCACAATTATGTTACAACTTATTATCCTTGGAGCCGTATTCGTCGGTGTCGCCTGCCTGGTAGGTGGTGTCGCGGTCATCGTTCGCTCGAAGGCCGGATCCAATCAGGCCGAAAGTCGGTTGAAAAACTTCACCAACAATGGTGGGCGAGGTACTGCCGCAGCTCAAGTCGAACAAGGCTCGATTCTGTCCCATCCGTTGGAAGAATCTTCAACCTGGCTGGATAACTTTTTTAATAAGACACTCAACCTCAATTTGATTATTGATCAAGCCGGGATGAAAATCGGTGCCGTTCAATTTGTCGGTATCGCGGTAGGGATGGGCGTTGTTGCGACCGGAGTCTATCTGTATTTCTCACCCGTTTTGATTCTGGCACCGTTTGCTTTTCTGTTTGCTGCAGTATTGCCATTCGGGTACCTGATTTTCAAACGAAAAAAACGGCTGCGAGTCTTCTCCGGACAACTTGCCGAGGCCATGAACATGATGTCTCGAGCCCTGCGTTCCGGATATAGTCTGCCAAATGGAATTCAACTGGTTGCTCAACAAATGAGTGAGCCATTGGCTCCAGAATTTATGCGTTGTTTCGAACAACAAAATCTGGGTGTACCGCTGGAGGACGCAATCCGTGATATGACGGACCGTGTTCCCAACCTGGACTTGCAGTTCTTCGCGACCGCGGTAATTCTGCAGCGTCAAACCGGTGGTGACCTCGCAGAAATCCTTGACAAAATCAGCGAGTTGATTCGAGAACGATTCAAAATCTGGGGACAGATTGCTGCCTTGACCGGTGAAGGCCGGCTCTCGGGTATCGTGCTGCTGGCTCTGCCGCCACTGCTGTTCCTGGTAATGCTGAAATTGAATTACGACTATGTGATGTTGCTGTTTAGTGACAAACTCGGCAACCTGATGCTGGTTGGCGGAATCATTATGCAGATCATTGGCGCGCTTGTGATCAAAAAGATTATTACGATCAAAGTCTAGTCACACGGCCCTTTTCGCACGGGCCTTTTCGAAGCTGAACCACAATACACTTATTTCAAGTTAGCTGAATTACGATGTTAGAATTTATTGTTATTGGTTGCGTATTCCTGGCGATCGTCACCGGTGCCTGGGCGGTTTTGGATTTGTTAGTCTTCAAGAGGACTGCTGCCGAAGAACGTCTGGATAAATTTAATGGCAACAAGAAGGCGGCCTCGGGGTTTGATGCTGAAAACTTCACCGAGATGATCAAGAATGCCAGTCCAACTCTCAGCAAGCCGCTGCAGCCGAAGACGGAAAAAGAAGCTAACGCGTTGAAGCAACGACTTCAATTCGCTGGGTTTCGCGGTGAAGACGCGACAAAAGTCTATCTGGGTATCAAAGGTATCTTCCTGGCCATCGGACTTGTGCTGGGTGGCGCAACTTTGCTCTTAACGGCTGGACTCAACGTCGGTGGTTTCCTGCGTCTGTTTATGGTCGGCGGAACATTCTTCTTTATGCCTGATATTGCACTTTGGTTCCTTGGCAAAAGAAGAAAAGAAGCGGTCTTCCTGGGCCTGCCCGATGCACTCGACCTGCTGGTCGTTTGTGTGGAAGCTGGATTGGGTCTGGATCAGGCCATGAGAAAAGTAGCCGACGAACTAAAAGAAGTCTCACCGATTATCGCCCACGAGTTCGGCGTTTGTAACATGGAAGTCCAGATGGGGCAGACTCGAGAACACGTTTTCAACGATCTGGGTGCCCGAAACGGTGTCGACGATTTGAAAACGCTAGCGTCTGTGATTATTCAGACGGACAAATTTGGCTCGAGTGTTTCCAAGGCGTTGCGGGTCATGAGTGACTCGATGAGAACGACTCGACGGCAGATTGCCGAGGAAAAAGCGGCAAAAACGGCTGTGAAGCTAATCTTCCCACTCGTATTATTCATCTTTCCCGGTATTTTCGTTGTACTCGTTGGTCCCGCTGCAATCACGATGATCAATGAAATGCTCCCTGCCATGCAAAACCGATAAGCTTCGCGCACCGGACTGACCCATTCTCCAGTCCGGTTACGCGATGTGCGAGACCGTTGTTCCGATAACATCAGTACGAAACTGAAAATACGTACGCATCGTACGTTCGTCTGAAACGGAATTCGGAGTGACTTCCATGGCCGGAAAATACCAAACCCTTGTTGTCAGCACCGTCGTACTGTTCGTCGCTGCTACTCAATCTCAAGCCCAGCAATATCCTGCGGCTCATTCTCAGCAATACCCTGCGGCTCACGCCCAGCAGTATTCTGCAGTTCAACCCCAGCAGTATTCTACCATCCAAGCCCAGCAGTATCCTGCGGCTTCCCATTCCGCACCACAACCGGTTGGTCAGTCAGTAATGGCTGCTCCAGGTTGCAATTCAGGTTGTGGAGCCGATCAATTTGCACAAGGTCCCGCGCAGCAAAGCTATTTCGATGCTGGTTACCGTCAGGGTCAAGGTTGTGGTTGTGGAAACCGTGGTTGCGGTGGTTGCGCTGGAAGTCCTTGTCAATTGGCAGCCTCGTGGAAAGATAAATACAATAAAGCTCGAGCGGAAATGCAATTGCAGGCTGCTCGAAACCGAGTTTGGCCACAACCTTTCGCTTGTCGAGATCGCTCGCTGTATTACAGTATCCTGCAAACCAACATTGATTCAGGTTGGAGTCAGGCCAGTACTTTGGCTGAACACCATTTCGATCCGGATACCAATGAGCTGAACGTTGCCGGTGAATCCAAGTTGCAGGTCTTTATGCAAACTGCTCCTGAGCATCGTCGCACCTTGAAAGTGTTCCAGGCTCGTAACACAGATATTGATGCAAGAATGGCATCGGTTCGAAATGTTGTAGATCGCTGGTATGGTCACATGGGTGAAACCATCGTGGCAGCCACCACGGTCCAACCACACGGGATGGACAGTCGTTACCTGAATGCTGTCAACGATCGTTACCTGGACGCACTGCCAGTTCCGGTAATTCAGGCTGCTGTAGGTTCATCCATCAAGGATCAATAATCCAGAACGCCAGTTCAACAAGAGTGTTAATCGGCCGGTTTTTACCGGTCGATTTTTTTTTGTGCGCCGTGTTCGATCGGAGACCAGTGTTTGAATTGGAGCTGGCCTGGATTAGAATCGTGTGCCCCGATGTTTTTAAAAGAATCAGATGGACAAAAAAGCCAAAAAGAAACTTGAGATCCTCCGCAAGAAGTTGAGTCTGGCCGAGCAGCAATTGGCGGGCGTGCGCAAACAAATGGATGAACCGGAAGAGCTTGAGAAACTCGAAAAGGAAGTGGCCAAGCTCAAAGAAGACATTCAGGCACTGAAGGCTGGTTAGCGTTGTCAATGATTGGCCTGCTCAATATCAACAAGCCTGCCAACTGGACGTCGCGGGATGCTGTCAATCGACTGCAAAAACTGCTGGCGTTCAAAAAGATTGGGCATGCAGGCACATTGGATCCGATGGCGACTGGAGTGTTGGTGATGCTGATCGGGCCGGCCACCCGGTTGACCGAGTTTGTTC
>CAZOXC010000275.1:0-5269 GCA_964583205.1 uncultured Pirellulaceae bacterium
TTCCTGAGGAGTACGTACAACGGCAGGTCTTTGGCAAGGACTTATTGGCCAACCTGACCGAACCCGTTCCGCTTCGAGTCATCGGCGGCACGGCTGACGAACTTTCGGAAGACATCAAAAATCTCTTGCCCGAGTTACGTGACCCCAGGCAGTTCAATGGAATCGCCAGGGAACTATTCCTGTCCGATATTGAAGCGCTGGTCACAAAGAAACTTTCACTGGCACATGAAGATCTGGAAAACGACTTGCTGGCAATCGGCGAGCACTTTGGGCTGCGAGGTCCGGAGATCGACAGTGCCAATCGAGTCGCCGTCAGCAGTCAATTGGAAGATTCCCAGGACAAGTATCTGGACAAGCTGGAAACCATGACTCTGACTCTGGTCGACGGTGATTTCCCACGGGAAGTGATCGCTCGCGACAATCTGAAATTTGACAATTTCCGAATTGCCAATTCGCGGAACCGTCGCACATTCTACGACGCCACATTATTTGAGGCGGCGCCCAGCGATCGCAATCAAGGCAAACTCTACCGAGGCAAAATTTCATTTAACGATCAGCAACAAAATCAACAACCGTCTTACCGAATTTCAATGCGATCTATCCTGATCAGCTTGACATCCGTCATTGCGGGAATTTTATTGATCGGTTTTTCAAGAACAAGACGGCCACAATAAGTGCGCCTAAAATATTCAGGAGATACACATGATTCGAAACATGATCTTGGCAGTGACCCTCGGGCACTTGATGATTTTCTCGACGATACACGCTCAGGAACGAGCCCCTCGCAGCCTGGAGCAAATGATCAAACAACTGGGGTCAACAGATACTGCGGCCACAGCAACCGAAGCAATTCTGGAGTACTGCGAACGAAGTGCAGATCTGCGTGACAAGGCAGTTGAAGCTCTATTGGAAGTCGCCAAAACAAATGACTCGGAAATCCTGGTCCAACGCGGCTGGGCAATCGCGGCGCTGGCGTCGATTGGCGGACAAGACATCGACGAGTCTTTGCTTAACATTCATGCCGATGAAAAGCAGGAGTCCGTTGTCCGATCATGGGCAGCGGCGGCTCGAGTCCGTATGACCAAAACTACCGCGGGCTTGATCGAAAAAGCCAATTTGATCAATCAGTTTCCGGCGCTGGGACGTCCCATCGGAATGCGACTGGTCGATCACATGACTGAAGGTGACGGGGCAGGGGTCGAAGATGTGATCGGAGTCACGATTAAGGTTCCGACGCTTGCTCAAGCTCTGGCACCAGCCATCATGGCCTTCGAAAGTGAAGAACTGATCAATGTGATGGTCACCGCCAAGGACCAGAATATTCGCAACCGGGCCGCCGCGTACGTAGCGACCAAAGCTTCTCAAGGTGAAGGCGGACTGGCCGAACCGGTTATTGAAATCTGTAAATTCAATGCTCAGGCTGATGAAGTACCCTGGAAAGGTGGCCCACTGTTTCTGCCATCAATCGCCTGGGGTAAGGAAGATGCCAAGGATCTGGTTGGGAACTTGATGCGTTGGCTGGTGTTCTCCGACCAGCAGGACGACAGTGCCAACATTCAGATAATCCACAACAACATTCGCAGCCTGGGACTCGCTAATGCCGCCGGCTACCAGAGTCCAGGGTGGAACGACGTCGGAACGACCCAATGGCTGATTGCCTGGGGTAAAGCCTTCGGTAAAGACGAAGTCTCAGACATTCTCTCAGAACAGGGCATCGAAGAATCCGAATACTCCGAAGTATTTGACGAACTGGATTAAGTTTCGCAATTAACGTTGGAAAAGACTCAGCGGGAAGCCTTTTCGCGTCGCGATTCACAAAAGAATGCGACCGGGAAAGGTTTCCCGTTTTTTTTGAATTTGTCAAAATCCTCGCGAAAAACGAATGTCCGATTCGAATAACCTGAATTCCAAGGCATTTGTGCCTGGATTGATTCGATTCCACTTGAATTTGCTTATAATGAATCTTAACGAAATTCCTGTAGAGACTTGCTCTGCAGTCGAATTCGCCAGTGGTCGCGACGGAGCAGAAAAATGCTGGATTCAACAAGCAGCCCGAATTCAAAATCGAGACAAGCAGGACAGGAACTGTCCGGACTGTCATTCAATCCAACCGACGAGTACTCCGGAAATTCACCGAATTCTTCTTCGGCGTTTTCTTCGACGGGGAATTCTGGCGACAGACAAAGATCGACTCCAAACAAAACTGCTCGCAGCCCACTGGCCGACCTGATTGCCAATCTGGTTTTCATTTTCATTATCATCGGCATGTTTGCATTCGCCTGGTTCCTGGGACCGGAACTGGTTGAAAAATATCACTACGCAGCCGCTCGAGGTCGAATGGATGCCGAGTACGAACATGCAGTGGATAACTTGCAGGAAGCTCCTTTGGCGGACGTGTCCAAGGCCTATCAGCTTGTGGCCAACAAAATCAAACCCAGCGTCGTCAGCGTTAGCGCTGCGAAGCTACCCGACGCCAACGAACGACTGGCCAGCGAAGGTTCTGGAGTTGTACTGACCGAGGATGGATATGTGCTGACCAATCAACATGTGATTCAAAACTCAAGTCAGATTAAAGTTACCCTTTCAGATCGACGCGAATTCACTGCAAGAGTCATCGGTTCAGACGGGTATACCGATTTGGCCGTGTTGAAGATCGAAGCCGATGGACTCCGCCCGGCCGAGTGGGGGGACAGCGACCTTTGTGAAGTCGGTACTCTGGTGTGGGCTATTGGAAATCCATACGGACTGACTCATACGATCACAGCTGGAATCCTCAGCGCCAAAGATCGCGAAGGCGAAAGCAGCCAGTATCAGGAATTTTTGCAAACCGATGCCGCCGTCAATCCCGGCAACAGCGGCGGGCCACTTGTCGATTCCTGCGGACGAGTTATCGGAATCAACACTTCGATTTATGGCGAGAGCTTCCAGGGAATCAGCTTCGCCGTTCCCAGCATGTTGGCTCAACATGTGTTCCGGGAAATCCGTGAACATGGTCAAGTCGAACGCGGTTTTCTGGGCGTTACACCGGCACTGGTTATGCAAAGTCATGCTCAACAATTGAAGCTGGATAACCTGGAAGGCGCTCTGATTGTGCGTGTCAGCGACAGGACTCCAGCCGCAGAAGCTGGCATCGAACGTGGTGATGTGATTCGATCCTGGAATGGTCACGAGGTAAAACACTGGCGGCACCTGTTCCGCTACGTCTCGATGACCAAGCCCGATACGACTGCCGGTGTTGAACTGATCCGTGACGGAAAACCCCTGCAACTGGACGTTAAGGTCAGCAATCACAGTGACTCCATACCAGCTGAGTGACCATAACAGCTGAGTCACTATAAAAGCTAAGTCACTATAAAAAGCTAAGCGACTATAAAAGCTAAGCGACTTAAAAAGCAAAGTATGCGAGGTCAACTTTCGCTACATCTGCAGCTCAACCACGTCACAGTCGTTGATAACATAGTCGCCCTTAACTTGAGTGCCATCATGCACTTCGCTTCCCCAGACTCGAGCAGACTTGAAATTCTTGGCCAGGTCCCGGTGTACCAACTGGGCCAGATCCAGAACCGTTTCACCTTGCTTGAGCGTAAAAGGTGAACTCAAATCGGTCGGTTTCTGGTTGGGTGTTTTGGTGTAAGCTCTGATCACGCCCATCGACTTAAAGATTTCGTCGCGGAGTGGTTCTATGTCGGTTTTTTCAAGCGCTGAGATTTTGAAAGTTTGATAATCAAACTCGAAATACTCGGCAAAAAACTCCAGGCGATCTGCGGCTTCTGGCAAATCGATTTTATTGGGTATAAACAACGTGCGAGTATAAGTTACTCCCAGATCCTCTTCGTCAACTGCGGTTTCGTTACCCAACCGAGACTTGGTCTGCTCGATTTGCTTGAGCACTTCATTGAGATCGCTACCGCCGTCGTCGCTGCCCAGATCGCACAGCAGCAAAATCAAATCGGCACCGCGGATCAATGACTGGGTATTCGGATCGAAAACATCGGCCGTGATCGGCGGTGTATCAATCAACTGAACGAATGCATCTTTCCACGGCATCATGCCGGGTTGTGGCTGGTTCGTGGAAAACGGATAGTTTGCAATCGTTGGCTCGGCGTTGGTAAACGAGGCCAACAACTGGCTTTTGCCCGAGTTGGGTCCACCGATAATCACCGCTCGACCGGCACCTTGTCGAGGAATCCGCTGTCCGCGTTTGCCACCGGACTTTTTCGCCCCTGAAGTGATTTCCTTTTTCGTTTTGCTGATCTTTTGTTTCAGATCAGCCTGCATTTTGTCCGTGCCCTTGTGCTTAGGCAGTTCCTTGAGCATGAGCTGCAGCCATTCCAGCTCTTCTTCTGGAGTGGTTGCCTGCCGGTAGGCATTCTCGGCCTTGATATATTGTTGAGTTAAATTTGCAGTCATTTTCGCGCAAACAAACCGGCCTCAAGTTCCAAAACAAAACTCAAGACCGACTCCTGTGATACCGGAAGCAGATCAATTGTTGCTTGATCTATGTGACTAATTCCAAGCCGCTTTTTCACGTCGCTTTTTCACGTCGCCTACTCGCTGGGCAGACAACGAGCAAGCGCCATCACGGCGTAGGCGGTGCCGTAGGGTTTATGGTAACTGTACATCGGATAGTCCCACCAGCAACCATCTTTTTCCTGCCGATCCAACATCAGTCGAGCCAGCATGCCCTGGTACTCGGCTCGCTCTTCCGGTTTGAGCTCTTCGATACACAAGCCGGCGTAGTAGTGGCCATAGTAATAGAAGTACCCAGAGACCTGCATCCACGATTCGTGAGGAACAGGCAACTTGCGACCGATATCCAGCCAGCCATTGCGAGTGTAAAGTCGAGTCAGCCAGACTTTCAAAACGTTGTCTGTGATTTTATCGTCACCATACATTCGCATGGCCAGATTACAGGCTTGAGAGCGAGCCAGACTGCCGCCGGGACGATTGATTCCCCGCATTGGAGAGTTCTTAAGGTACTCACCATACAGATAGGAAAAGTCCTTCTTTTGTTGACGCATTGTGGCATCAACGGCTCGATCCACAATTTTTTGTTTTGGTTCAACACCCGCCTGCTTGGCATAGTCCATGGCAATCAATACCGAAGCATTGACAAATCCAATCGACGCACCTGAGGGCTTGCGAGTCTGCGCGTTGAAATCATAGTAGCCCCAACCACCATCGATGGACTCGAATCGATAGAGCATGTCCAGTTGATGCTCGATCAGATCTTTGTATTTCTGGAGCTTCTCATCGGAAACATCTTCTC
>CAZOXC010000276.1:0-5268 GCA_964583205.1 uncultured Pirellulaceae bacterium
CCTAATCCACGCCGCCAACGTTCATTCTGAGCCAGGATCAAACCCTTCAATTGTGTATGCATACTGTAAACAAAGCCCGAAGACAAAAGCCCAAAGACTCCGCCCACAGTTGACTAACCAAAATTAAAGTATGTTCGAAACAGCTTTCGACCCGCCGGAATAGCGAGTCTAACCTAGTTCCAATATGATCTTGTGCTGGCTTTAAACTTAAAAAAGTAAAAATACTCAATCTGTCCAGCCGGATGGGAATCCAACTAAACAGGAATTGAATAAAGAGATCACTACTAAATTGTCAAAGATCAAATGGCTCAATCATAAAATCATGATCGAAGCCAGTCCGAAAAAAAACCAACTTGCCTGCCAAGTCAAGTTCCATAAAAACGGAACCAACAATTGCACTCAAGCCGGATTCAATTTTCGAACAAAAAACGAGCAAACGCAGTGCGTTGCTCGTGAGGCCAATTCTATGTGTTTCGGCTGAACTGTCAACGGCGCCCATCGGGTTTTTCCAAAATATTCCTGGGGAATCCGATCCGCTGCGTTTCCGCTCCTTACAAAGCCGGTAACCCCGCCATTTTCACGTGATTAAAGGATATCTCGCTCAATCCAATCAACGCAAAGATCAACAGACCTCCCACAATGACCGGCAGACGGCCCACAAGTTCGCGGTTTAATGATTTTCCGCGCGAAATTTGACCTCGCTCCCCGTTTACAGGCATCAAACGAAAATCGTCGTTTTCGCAATCCAATCAAACCAGTCTCGAAGGTCAATCATGTTAAACAATGTCTCTGCAAACACTCAACGTACGGCACTTGCACTGCTACTGGCGGCCAGCTTTTTGGCCCTGCCAGCGAACTCGCTCCTGGCCCAGTCCGACACAAGCGATCTCTACCAAGACCGGTATTCACAACAGGATCTCAAAGAATTGTCTGAAGACATCTACGATATATTGTCCATCATTCGAGTTGACCTGGATGTCGATGGATCTGCCTTGAGCGATATTGTTCACTACCTCCAAGAGCAAAGTCCGATTCACCTGAATATCGTTGTCCACCCAGAAATTCAAGATGTTGTTGTGCCATCAATCGCATTGAAAAACGTTACCGTAATTGGAGCTCTCAACGCGGTAACGATCGCTCTAAGTCACTCAATCGAATTGGATTCGGATGACACTGATGAAATTCTCAGCATTACTCGTGCAGCCGGATACGTGCCGAGCAGCGATGTAATGGTGTTTAACCTGAAAGATGTCCTTAAAAACACCAGTCAGGAGTCATTCCTCTCGGCAGTTGAAATCGGTATCGACATGATGGGCGGCTCCAATGCGGACATCAAGTTGAAACTACACGAGGAAACGAAAGTCCTGTTCGTGAAAGGCTCCGATCAGGAAATCGGATTGATCAGCAATCTGGTTAAAGAAATCAGCGGAACCGGCGGAGGTTTAACTTATGGTGACTTATTGGGTGGTGGCGGCGGCAGCAGCTTGATGGATGGACTGTTGCAAAACAGTATGGGCGGTGAAAACCCTTCCGATGGTCGGCCCCGTGGCGGCGGTCCAGCCGGAATTGGTGGCGGTGGAGGAAGTAATTCATTCGGTGGGGCAGGTCGGCCTGGGGCAGGAAACAACAAAGGGGGAAAGTAAGCCTCTCGTCGAATGTTTGAAACCACAGATCCGTTGCCAACATTCACACTTGTCATTGCCTATAATAGATTTCATGACGGACGTCGCCTTGAAAGCCGAGCTAACGCAAATTTCTGCATCGCATGTCGACCAGCAATCCTGCGCAAAAACGGACGGTACAAAAACGGACGGTACAAAAACGGATTGGGCGAAAGTCACTTCAAGAATCGCTGCCGGCGATCGACAAGCGTTTGCAACCTACTACGAACATTGCTTCGATGTGATGCTCCACGAAACAAGTCGGCTCTCAAATCTCGACGAGTCGACTTGTCTTGATACGTTCAGGAAGCCATGCTCAAAGTGATCCGCTGCATGAAGCCAATCGACAACTTCCGGCAGCTAAAAGCCTGGACTCGAGCCGTCGCCAAAACGGTAACCTACGACTGGTTTCGCAAGAGCGTCAAAAATCAGAGTCACGTTCAAGTCACAGAGGGCAACCTGCCAATCCTGGCTGCCAAAGAAGAAGAGACTCGTATCGAACATACCGCTCGGATGGTCTGGATCGAGCAGCAGATTGCCAAGCTCCCACCGGAAACTCGCCGCCTCTTCGATATGCGATATCGTCTAGGCTGGTCCCTGCAAAAAATTGCCGGACAGGTCGGCCTGAAAACCGGCGCCGTTGATGGCCGAATCCGCCGAGCCATCGATAAACTCAAACAACAAGCTGAATCGGAATCCGATGTCTAATACACTTCCACCAAAAACTGAATTGACGCCTCAAGGCAAGTCTCGCAAACAATCCATGCTGGATGAACTGCAGATCGAACTGGACCTGGTTCGCCAAGTTCGGCTGAAACGCCGCCAAGTCATTCGAATTGCCAGCCTGGGCGTTTTCGCTGCGGCTCTAGGTGCGCTCGCCTGGTCTGTCTGGCTCCCCTCTTCAAACTCGAATTCAGTTACGGAAAATAACGGTAAAAGTGAAATCAATAGTGACTCAAGTTCACCCGAACCCAGTTTCGCATTCGCTTCAATTGAAAACAATCGAGACACCGCTTCTTACGTCGTTTCTAACACCAAGCCCAAACTTCAATTCGAAACTCTGTCCGATGACGAATTGCTGGGCGCACTCAATCGTGGCCAAGAAAATTTTGCGATTGGCAAAATCAGTGGTGAAACCAAATTGATCCCGGTGAAATACGTACGACAATTCGAGTAAGATTCACTTTGAAGTTCGCCCGGCTTCATCACTGCAATTGCACAAGCAGCCGCGTCGCGCATTTATTGCCAAGTGTGTTTCAGTGATATCCTGGACAGTTGCTCTCCGTTTCACGCACACGGATTAGGCAGAACTATTCATCCGAAAAAAATTTTGCAGCATTGAAGCGCTCAATCCAGAAATCACAATAACTGCCGGCCAATTGGTCGGCAGTTTTATTTTGTGCGGACCGTTTGATAGCGACTGGGATTGTTGTCCCGATTCTTGAGCTTGTTGACGGCTTGTGAGGTTGCGATTGCTTAAGCCAGGCTCCGGTCTTTGCCAACAACATTCACGATCGTGCCGGGCTCAATGTCCTGATCCAAGCTTACTCTCACATATCGACAAGCCGTCCCCGATGCTCCGGTTTCGTCGCTAGTCTCGATCAGCACCTGCAAGTCTGCTCCGACAAGCGACTGCGTGTATTGCTGCTTGAGTTGTGTCTCGACTTCGGCGAGCACCTTTCCGCGTTCGCTTTTTATCTGCTTGGTCACCTGCCCGTCCATTTCAGCCGCTGGAGTTCCGGCTCGAGCACTAAAGGGGAACATGTGAATCTTGGAAAATCCAATTTGCCGACAAGCCTCTACTGAATCTTCAAAATCCTGCTCGGTCTCGCCCGGAAAGCCCACAATCACATCGGTCGTTAAAGCGGGGCGATCAAGCCGCTCTTTAACGTACTCGCAACGATCAATGATCCGCCGTACCGACCAACGCCGCTTCATGCGACGCAAAATCCGGTCACTGCCACTCTGCAGGCAAACGTGCAAGTGCGGACAAACCTGGTCACTGTACTCTTCCATTACATCGAGTAGTTCCCTAGTCACCTCGGTGCATTCAATACTGCTGAGCCGCACTCGGAATTGGCCATCCAGCCGACAGATGTTTTTCACCAGTGATGATAAACGAGTCCACTCGGCTTTCGCTTTGCCTCGATTAAAGTCGACGCCGTAGTGGCCCAGGTGAATACCGGTCAGCACCACTTCGCGGTAACCGGCGTCAACCAAGCGTGAAACTTCGTCAAGGATCTCGCCCTCCGGACGACTGTGAAATTCGGGGCGCACTTTTGGGATGATGCAATAACTGCAACGAAGCAGGCAACCATCTTGTACTTTGATGTAAGCTCGATGCCGTCCATTTAAACCGCTGATGCCATTCGGAATATCGACGACTCCAAACCGTCCCAGCACATCCGGCAACTCGCGCTTGTCAGTCACCACTTCAGCAACGCCTGGAATCTCCAGGATTTCTTGGGGAGCTCGAGTCGCATAACAACCCATTACGATGATTCGAGCATCCGGGTTATCGCGATGCATACGACGGATCACTTGTCGGCTTTTGGAATCACCTTCGCCGGTGACAGTGCAAGTGTTTACGATACACAAGTCAGCATGTTCTTCCTTTTCGCCCTCGCGAAATCCGACTCGAGCCAGACCTTCACTCAAGTACTGAGTTTCGTACTGGTTCACTTTGCAGCCCAGCGTGGCTGTTTTCAGAATTGCCAGAGGATTGGTTTCGTCGCCCATTAAATTGAAGCTCTTTAATCTTCAGTCTGTCGTTTTGCTTATCTCTATCCAGGGCACAATTGTAGCAGACAGTCCATCTCGACACAGGCAGAGAATTTTTGATGACTTGTGCCGGGACAATTTCTGAAAAGCCAAGCGTGAAAAGGCAATTCCATCGTCTCACTGATCCTTGCAGTAATCACCGTGTGATTTCCATACAATTCGTTTTACCTGGCGTCTATTGCGTGCAGCGAAAACAAACGCCACTGCATTGTGAAATTGCAGGGCAACAGTATCTGCCAGAATGCTTCGCAATAGATTCTATCCTTCAAGAGGCTCGATCGACGCATACATTGAGCCAGAGCAGCGAGCGATTAACTGGTCTTTGCCGTAAGCCTGAATTTGATCGCGTTTCAGTTCGGCGTGCTCGCGAGTCGTCGTCAAGCAAATCGCTTTGCCCTGATTGTCAACACACTTGGCAATCGTGAACCCCCGTTCGAACGTGTGCCCGAACAGTTCCTGCATCATCAGGATCACGTAATCGTAAGAATGATCGTCATCATCCCACAGTATTACGTTGTACCTTGGCTGCCGTTTGGGCTTCCGTTCATGCCTTCTGATGACAACCGGTTCGGCGACGGCAACGGATCCTTGCTCGCTCATTTCCTTTTCACCCCAGTTTGTACTGGCCCCAACTGCACGTTAAAGCTGCACGTCAAAACGGCATCGCCGGACGCCATTTGAATCAACCCTCGGTTGAATCATCGCAACTAGAATTGACGTTTACCTGTTTAAATCAAGCAGGTTTGCAAGGAGCGGTTCAAATGCCCCGGTCGGAACGATCCGACATCGACCGTAGTCGACACCCCTTGATCACGTTATATTGTAG
>CAZOXC010000277.1:0-5259 GCA_964583205.1 uncultured Pirellulaceae bacterium
TCTTACCGCCGGGATGGCAATAAGGGCGTTGAGACCCTCCGTTTACTCGAAATCGTAGACATTAAATAGTCTGGATGTTAAGGGGATTTGGATCCACTTTTGTCCAAACAGGCTTTTTTGTTGAGTTCGTGTGGGGGGGAGAAAAGGGCAGTGCGGCAGAAAGTTGATCCGTTGGGCAATCGAAATCCGTCTGGAGCTCGAACTGAATGTCCTGTTGGGTCGTAATGATATTGGGATCACAGTCTTGGTTTAACTGAAGAAACAGATTTTGATGGTTAGCGATACAGATAAACACAAATCAAACGAGCCGTCTGAAGAGACGACGAAGAAGGCGCGCAAGGCTGCTCTTTCTTCCAATCCGGACTATGATCCCAACGTGGTCATTGAAACTCAGAACCTGACCAAGGTTTATAACGACTTTTGGGGTCGTCAAAAAGTTCGGGCGTTGAAAGCGCTGGACTTGGAGATTCGGCAGGGCGAAGTGTTTGGCTTGCTGGGGCCTAATGGATCGGGAAAGTCGACCACGATCAAGTTGCTGTTGGGGTTGTTGTTTCCCACCAGTGGCCGCGCGCTGGTGTTTGGCGAGGATGCTTCGGAAGTGACCAAGAACGAACGGATTGGTTACCTGCCTGAAGAATCCTATCTCTACAAATTTCTGACCGGGGAAGAGACGCTTGAGTTCTACGGTCGTTTGTTTGATATGCCGGCCAGTGTTCGCAAGGACCGGGTGAATGAGTTGATACAAAAAGTGGGTCTGCAGGGTGCGCGTCGCAGACAACTGAAAGAGTATTCCAAAGGGATGACCCGACGTATCGGTCTGGCTCAGGCCTTGATCAATGATCCTGAATTGGTGTTGTTGGACGAACCGACATCGGGTCTTGATCCGCTGGGTACTCGCGAAATGAAAGACATGATTATCGAGCTCAAAGAGCAAAACAAAACGGTAATCATGTGCAGTCACTTGTTGGCTGATGTGCAGGACGTCTGTGACCGGATTGCTATTCTTTATCAGGGTGAATTGAAGGAGCTTGGTGAAGTTGACAGTCTGCTGGAAGTGGGCGACGAAAAAGATATTCGGGTCGAAGGATTGACACCAGATGTTGAGCAGAAGGTGCGGGACTTGATCGCGAAAGAGGGCGGTGCGGTAACATCGGTTGCCAAGCCTCGAACGACTTTGGAAGACTTGTTCTTAAGCATTGTGCGTGAGAGCCAGGAACGGCCGGGTCATCGAGCTGCATCGGCGACACCTGAAGAAGCTCGCGCTGGCGAACCCAGGAAAGAGGATTAAGGAATAACTGATGGTTGTCGAGAAGTTTCATAATTTCTGGGAATGGCTGGGCGGTAGCAACTGGTGGGACAGTGCATTTCTGTCTTTCCTGCTTATCTGTTTGACATGTATCGTGATCGGGCTGCTGGTCGGATACATGATTGCCGTGATTCGCCACGGGCCTTTCGAGGCGTTTTATGTATGCGCCAACGTGATTTTCAAAGCGCCCGGCGATTTCATTGGCACGTCGCCTCGGCGGATTTTTGCGATCGCCCGTCTGGCGGCCAAAGAGGCTGTGCGGCGTCGAGTGATATTGGTCTCGTTCCTGATTTTTGCGGTGGCCCTGTTGTTTGGCGGCTGGTTTATCAACTCGGGCGTCGAACATCCGGAGCGGATTTATATTAACTTCGTGATGTGGGGTACGCAGCTGCTGATCCTGATGATGGTGTTGCTGATCTCGGCATTCAGCCTGCCGGAAGATATCAAAAACAAAACGATTTATACGGTGGCCACCAAGCCGGTTCGAGCCACTGAGATTATCCTGGGACGTATTCTGGGATTTGCCGGTCTGGGTACCGCGCTGTTGGCAGTCATGGCCATGTTGAGTCTGGCGTTTGTCTGGGGTGGTCTCAACCATACCCACGAATTGGACCTGGATAATCCGACGGCGGAGTCGTTTTCGCCCGTAGCGCAGTCAACTACCGGTCGTCGCGCTTCCGAGTCCGCTGTTTCCGAGGCTCAGACTACTTTCAACTCCGGCCACAGTCACGTGGTTGAGATTATCAAAGAAGAACGCTCCAAAGATTCGCCGCCACCCATTAACGAGGAAGCGATCATCAAGCGGGAAGAGCAAGGTGATCGAATCGTTTACACTCGAGTGTTCGTCCGGCCCAGTGGTGGTCATACGCATACTGCCAGCGTGGATGAATCTGGACGCATTACCTTATCAAACTCAAAAGGCTTCTTCCGTTCTCGAATTCCGATTTACGCCGACCAGTTGTCATTCTTTGATCGTGAAGGGAATCCTCGCTACAAACTTGATGAACGCTCGGGTGAATTGGTAACGAACGAAGAGACTGGCGAACTTCAGACAGAAGGTGTGAACGTTGGCGAGTTGTGGACGTACCGAGGTTATATCGATGGTGGAGCTTCATCGTCGCGAGCTCAATTCGATTTTGTGAATTTTAGCGAACGTCAATTTAAAGATACCGAGTTGCTGCCGCTGGAGTTGACCTTGTTGGTGTTCCGCAGCCACACCGGCGATCTGGAAAAACGGATTCGAGTCGGGATTCGATTTGAGAGTGTCCCGGATGATGAAGCCACAGATCCCGTGTTTCGATCGGAATTGATTGATTTCGAGTCGGATGAATTCAGCGTGCAGGTCAAAGGGATACCTCGCAAGTTGCCGGGATATTTGATTTCGGCCAAGGGCGAACAGATCAGTGAAGGCACTTTCGATTTATTCGATGACTATGCCAAGAACGGAAACTTGCGACTGGTTTTGACTTGTTTGGATCAGGGTCAGTATGTCGGAGTGGCTCGAGCAGACATTTATTTCAGAGCCAGCGAAGGGCAGTACTGGATCAACTTTTTCAAGGGTTACATTGGTATCTGGTTACAGATGTTGATCGTGATCGCATTGGCAGTCAGCCTGAGTACGATTTTGGGTTCACCGGTTTCCATGCTGGTTTCCATTTGTGCTTTGATTTTCGGATTCTTCTCGGATGGAATTCGCCGAATGTGTTTGCCGGGCAAATACCAGGACTTGCCTGATGGCGGAGGGCCGATCGAATCGGCGGTGCGGCTGGTTACTCAGCAAAATATGACCACCGAGATGGAGGACACCTTTCAGGTCGGCGTGATGCGCGGGATCGATGGTGTGTTGCTGCAGATGCTGGAATCGTTGACGTATGTATTCCCGAACTTCAGCGAAATGAATTTCTCTGACTTCGTGAAATACGGATACTATGTCGACAATCAGCGTCTGCTGGTAGCGATGGCGATCACCTTCGCTTTTTGTCTTGGCGTTTCGATCATTGCCTACTTCTGTTTTAAGACTCGGGAGCTTGCAGGATGAATTTTTCAAAGCAATTTATTCGGAAAATCATTTACATTTTCGCAATTGCCGTATTGCTGATTCCGCTGTCGTTCGTGGGCCGCCCTTCGACTCGAGACAAAGACAATGCGATCAACGATTCCGGTGGTGTGCTCGCCAGCATGCGTGACGAGGAAGACCTTTCGTTGTCCGGCTTGTCACAAATCGATCCGGCTGGCGAAACCATGAAGCTGGCTTCACTGGGATTGCGTGGGCTGGCGGTCAATATCCTCTGGATGCAGGCCATGGATTCGAAGGACAAAAAGAAGTGGGACGACATGTCGGCCACCTTGAACACGCTGGTCAAACTGCAACCGAATTTTGTCAAGGTTTGGGAATACCAGGCACACAATATTGCCTACAACGTTTCAGTTGAATTTGATGACTACGAGTATCGGTACCAGTGGGTCAAAAACGGGGTCAGCTTTTTGACAGAAGGCATCCCCGCCAATCGTCGTGATCACCGAATTGTTGATTCGCTGGGCTGGTTTTCAGGTCATAAATTCGGTGAAGCAGATGAACGAGTTCAGTTTCGTCGCATGTTTCGATTCGATGAACAGTTTCATAACAAGATGGGCGAGTACGTGAATGTTTCCAATTTGACGGCTGTTGAACATCCCGATAACTGGTTGCTGGCGCACGAATGGTACAAGAAGTCTGAAGACATGGTTGAGTTGGGTGTCGATGGTGACGAAGTCAAGCTGCGCCGCAAGGAAATGATTTTTTACAACAACAAGCCGGCCCAGCTAAGAAACTTGATGTTGAGTCTCCAAGCCGAACAACGGATCGAAAAGGAATACGCTCAGCGAACCTGGGGGATGGCTCATGAAGAGTGGATGGACTACGGACGCCGCGATTTGAACGAGGCGATTGGTGGACTCAAATATAACCTGGAAGGACTGAATCAGTCGTTGGAAGATATGCAGCGATTGCGAGTTGAGTTGGACGAACTGGTTCCCGGCGTGCGAAACCGGTTGCGTCAGGAAGCTATTCAAAAGGCCACAACACTCAATATTCTGAGCCCGCAGCAAAACGAAGTATTGAAAATGTCGCTGGATGAACTTTCCGATGAACAGCGGCAAATTGTTCGGGAAGCTGAAGCGATATTGTTCGACCAGAACAAAAGGCTGGAGTTTGAGATTGCCGAGCAAGCTACTCGGAAGGACGAGGACAGAGCGAAAAATCTGGCCAACGATATCTATTCGATCATGGGCCGAATGCGAAGTTCCGACCGAGACCGTTCGGTCATTAATTACAACCACTGGAAGTATCGTACGATGGCGGAAAGAGATGGCACCGCCGTTTCAGCGAGGCAGGCACTGTTTGACGCTTCCGAGTTGACTCGCAAGTCGATCCTGGACAACTATGACGAGGTCAATCCGGTGACCAACGAACGCCAGTCAAACCTGGGTGCTATTCAGGAATATGAAAACTCGTTCACGTTGTGGGCCGAGGTGCTCGAAAAGTATCCCAGTCTTAAAGATGGTCCCCTGGCCGAGAATATCATTGATGAGTTGCTGGATTATGAATCGATTCGGCAAACTGCCGGGTTGGTGCCCTATATTCGCAATCATCCCTTGCAGGATTTTATCGATTTTCGAATTTCCCTGGGGAAGAACGATGGCGGGTTATTGTCGTCCGTGCAAGTTAAGCAATTCCTGGATAGAGTCGAATCGGCATCTGTTTCCAGCGAAATGACACCTCGACCCAATATCGATTTCCAACTCGACTAGCGGCCGAATCGCTGTTTCCAATCGATTTCGTTACGTCCGGTCCAATTGCCTCGGTGCTTTGACCGATTGCGGGCAGTTTGAATATTGACAAACGCTAGCTCCGAACCAGCGCTGGCTCGATGTCCAGGAAACAACCTTGGGCCAGCATGGCTACTTTCCTAAGA
>CAZOXC010000278.1:0-5207 GCA_964583205.1 uncultured Pirellulaceae bacterium
CTCAAACCAATCGGAAGACCAAAAGCTAAATAACGTAGCCTGACCCCCTTTTATGTGCCCGAAAGGCGAACCCGACATTCCATTTGTTAGTGGCAAAGGAGTTCCCTATGATATTAAGGCTGAGATTTGGTCAACTGAATCATATCGAGAAGAGTTCGACGAATGCAAGACATATGAAGATATCCCACTAAATCCATTCGCTGAGTGTAATGGCTAAAAAAGGCAATAAAGTGCTACATACATTCATAGGCGGACTTGTCGTTGCCGGGTTCGTTTGTGTCGTTATCGTAATCGGGTCGAAAGCCCTTTATAGGCCTCAATCTACGGATCTTGGTGGTGGCTACGTCTTGACAAAAACAGGAACGACAAAGTTCATGATTGTAAAAAATAATGAAGACGTTGTTCTCCATGGTGAACTTTCAAGTTTTCATATTGCAGAAAACCGGTACTGTTATGGCCTGTTTACTGACGACATGACGAAACATTGGTTTTTCGTAATAGCACAAAGAAAACTACTTCGGACTTTTGACACGGAAGAGGAAATGAGAGTCGAGTTAAAGAATTATGTGCCCAAAGAAAAAATGAATGAATAGGAAGGATTTTAGTTTGTGAGATTAGAGGTCACGGTCACACGCACACGAGATTAGCACGAGATTAGAGGGTCAGGCTAGAATGGCATTAACATCTTCTTAAGTCATTGTTGTAGCAAGATTTGTTGCAACAGGTGTCGAGGCTGTTTCATGAGGCGGTAGTTTTTTGGACGGCGTTTTTTGACACGAGGTTCTGAACGATCTGGTCGGTTTGGCAATACGATCAGCTTGTTGAGCTGATCGCCTTGCTGTGCAGATTTTAACCAACGCAGTGCATCAATGAAGCTGATTCTTGTAATGGGAACTTTCTGGTGTTCGGCAGCCTGTTGCATCACTTCGCGTATCAGATTGTAGATCAAGGCAAAGGCATGTAGCTCGCGCAGTACACCATCGACAGTGTGGCACTTGAGGATGTGCATGCCCATGGTCGTTTTCACATGGCCGAAATTCGTTTCGATTTCCCAGCGACGACGAAACAAATCCGCCAGTTCCGGTAGTGAATAGAGCTGATCGTCCAGCAGAGTTGTCACTAAGGTCACCTGCTTGACGCGAAAACCCTTCTTGTGAACCGAATACCGAAGCTCACGAACGGTGATTTGATCGGGCAGTGAATTAAACTGTTGCTGGCTCATCCAGACAGGTTTGCTTTTCGGGTTCTTCAGCCACTGGACAATCTGATCGTTCACACCCAACTGCCGGAGCCACTTGCTGCGTGGCCGTCCTTTGCGTTTTTCTGACTTGCCTTTTCCTGGCACGACATGAGCACGCCCCGGAGTGAAATCGACGATAGTTAGTTGGTGGACACGTAACAGAGCATCCACACCGCGCTGGATTAACAAGCATAAATGCGGGTAAGAACAGAATCCTCGGTCGGCAACCAGCACGTCCCCTGATTGCAGTTCGGGATGCAACTCGGCCATGCGTTTCATATCGTGGGTCCGCAGTGGCGAGGTCAGCATGCGAGTGATCATGCCCGTGGACATGTGCATCATGACCAACCAGTGAGCCACCGGAAATCCACAGCCTTTGCGCTGGCAGCCTGGTTGTCCAAAGTGAAGTTGCAATTCCGCTGTGTCGGGCATCGAGAAACTCGAGCCATCGACAAAGAATACTCGACGCCCCAGCCAGCGACCCACATCATGTGTTTCGGTGACCACAGTATCAACGCAGCGCTCAAGCAGTTGCTGCAAGACCTCAAGTTTCACTCGCATCCGGGCTTTGCAATACGCGGCAGCAGTAAAGGTCAAGCGGCTGAGGTGCGGTAGTTCCGTGCAGGCTGTGTTACCATGCAGCAACTGCAGCAACAAAAGCTGGATCGTGGTTACCGGATTAAGTAACGAGCTGATCCAGTGTTGCCCGCATTCTCGACAAATATCCTCGATGCTTTCACTGCTGAGTTGTTCGGTCCAGTTCCGCTTGAACTGTTTGACGATTTCAGAAATACTTCGCACAAGAGCCTCCGTTGCATGGCGATTGTTTTTGTGAATCACCTATACGCACGAGGCTCTTGTTTTATTCAGACAGCTTGATGCGACAGCTAAGCTTCTCTCTTGAGGACAAACGACTTACAACTTGTTAATGCCATTCGGGTCAGGCTACTTTTCATCACACTTGGAGCGAGCGTGCATATTATGCGTGTCCTTTATGGGTGGTTTGTTTACAAGTACGCCACCGGTCTGTCAGCGGCCATCGCCTTGAGTCGGCGAGTCCTGGCGGGCGGCGAAAAAGAATTGAACGATTACCTGAGTTTCCTCAAAAGTGGTTGCAGCAAGTATCCACTGGAGTTACTCAAGCATGCCGGTGTCGACTTGACCACACCCGCACCAATTACCACAGCATTGCAGAAATTCGACTCGCTGGTCAGTGAACTGGATCAGTTGATTTAGGGGAAAGATATTCCTCATTCACTACTAACGATTACAGCGGACCAGACTTGTCGATTTTGAGTCGACAATCTTGAGTCGACAATCTGGCTTGATGGCCTAAAATAAAGTCGCTCAAACTGAAAGCTGTGATCGTGTCATTAAAAAAGAACAAAATTTATCAAGGCGACTGCGTCAAACAACTCGCCAAACTTGACAAAGGTTCGGTCGACCTGGTGTTCGCCGACCCACCCTTCAATATTGGCTACGAGTATGACGAGTATGACGACACGAGGCAGGCTGAGGATTACCTTGGTTGGTGCCGACGATGGATCGAGGGTGTCTACCGCGCGCTAAAACCAGACGGAACTTTTTGGTTGGCGATTGGAGACGAGTACGCGGCGGAACTGAAGATCGAATCACAGAAGGCAGGATTCCACTGCCGGAGCTGGGTGATCTGGTACTACACTTTTGGCGTCAATTGTGTCAACGGTTTCAGTCGTTCTCATACGCACCTGTTTCATTTTGTAAAGGACAAGAAAAACTTCACCTTCAACAGGTTCAATCCTCAAATACGAGTCAAATCGGCTCGGCAACTGGTCTACGCGGACAACCGAGCCAACCCGAACGGACGATTGCCGGACAACACCTGGATTACTCGACCCCAGGACGCTCCGCTGAGTTTCAGTCCCAACCATGACACCTGGTTCTTCGCGCGAGTTGCCGGGACGTTCAAAGAGCGAGAAGGTTTTCATGGCTGTCAAATGCCCGAGCAATTACTTGCCCGGATCATTCGGTCCTCCAGCCATCCACAAGACCTGGTACTCGACCCGTTTGGCGGCAGCGGAACTACACTTTGCGTGGCCAAAAAACTGGCTCGAAACTGGATGGGCTTTGAGCTTTCCAAAGACTATGCAACCAGGATCAATCAGAGGCTTGAGCAAACCAACATTGGCGATTCGATCGACGGTCCAGAAGATCCGATCGAAAGTGCGCCCAGCACGGCAAAAGGAAGACAGCGTAAAAAGCCGTTTGACCAAAAGACTGAAAAGGCCGTCATCGAAGCCTATCAACTTGCGGGGCGTGGCTACTCTTCTGACTTTGTTCTGTGTGACCCCGAAACAAATGCTGAATTCGTTGACAAATGCTTGACACAGGGAATCGGTGGGAACGCAACAGTCTGGAACCATTATTTGTTGCACCTTCGTAAAGCTGGAAAGCTGCCCCGTTCTACCAAACGACTGGATCGAGTTTCGCCGCACAGCATGAATCGCTTTGGCTTTGCCAGTGAAGTTGCATGGCGCTTGCTTGCAATTGACTATCGAAAAACTCTTGATGAATTACTTTGTTCACCAGAGTTTGCCAGTGAATTTGATCGACTGGCTCGTGAATTCGCACCGGTGGGTGAACAGATTAGCTCGCTTGATTTTCGTCGAGCGGCGATTTCCATTCGCAAACGAGCAACCAAGGCAAGGTCGGCGGCTACCGAACAATTCGCTGAGTGGATGGATCGTCGAAAGAACCTGGAGAGAATTGACATTCATGGCTCGTTAACGGCTCTCGAAAGAGCCGGAGTTGTCATATTGTGTACTGACGATATCGGATTTTATGCCGGCGATTCCACAAACATGCGTGAACGTGTTGAAGAAGCCATGAGCAATCCAAACTGGGAAAACCTGGAACCCGATTCGGTAGCGTTTGTTCCCTGCGATGGCAAGCTTTCGGAATTGCATGCGCTGCAGTCCGCGTTGGTACATCGCGAAAGTCCCTTGCTGAACTGCCGACTTCTAAGTCACGAGTCCGAGCTTCCGGGAAAGCCCAAATGAGTGACAATACCGCAGGCCATTGCTTTGCGTTTTGCTCTCTTTTCGAATCGGAGATTCTGCTCCAGCTAATTTTAGAGAAATGGAACCATCCACTCTCTTCGGACGATGGTTTTCGACAAGACATTCTTGAAGCTACAACCACATTACTTGAAACTGCAGCAGACGAAAATTGCTCGGAGATATTCATTGAAGGCATTCCTGCCAATCAAATGAATTTTATCGCAGCCGTGTGGTACATTGAACTTTGCAGTATTCAGGATCCAGTTGAAAACCGGCAAGCTCGCAACGATTGGCTGGTCGATATTCGAAAGTCTCTGCCTTCTTGTTTCTGTTCTTCGGAATTGCTTGAGCCATAACCATCGCCGGCTTTCCTGCCGCCGCTAAACAGCGAAAAATTCATCACATACCTGAAAAA
This sequence comes from uncultured Pirellulaceae bacterium, assembly GCA_964583205.1. Taxonomy (GTDB): domain Bacteria; phylum Planctomycetota; class Planctomycetia; order Pirellulales; family Pirellulaceae; genus CALMEE01. Next base: position 4,694 of record CAZOXC010000278.1, read on the forward strand.
CACCAACTGAGTACCTGGATTGGAATTCCCCCGGATCACTTACATGTTAAAATTCATTGTCAGGGGCAATTCAGTCGGAACATTCTATGCGCGATATTCAAATATCGAAATTTATTTTGTCGCTCCTGACGATCGCGTTGGCCTGCGTTCAAGCTGATTCGCAAGAAGCTGTTGTCGTTCTCGATCGAACGGAAATCGATCAGAGGTTTCGCGAGCAACTGGAATCGGTCGCAGACATCTGCGAACAAAATGGATTGACGGCCGAAGCTCAGGTCACTCGCAACTGGTTCGTCGAGCGCTATCCGGACAGAGAATACTTTTTTGTTCCGCTGCCGGCCGACACTTTAAAGCCACAGCCTGACGCCGATAAACTCATTCAATTCTGGTACCGAAAATTTACTCAGGTTCGATACGACCATGCCGAGCAGTTGTTTGGGTTGGCGGTCCAGATGGCGGAATCCGAAGAAAATGCTCGTGCCTTTCAGTTGCTGCATGAAGTGTTGCACGAGAACCC
>CAZOXC010000279.1:0-5186 GCA_964583205.1 uncultured Pirellulaceae bacterium
GGTCGTGGCAGGTACGACACAAGCACAACAACAAGACCTCGTGGGCTTCAGTAAAAATACTGCACCCACTGGGACCATCGATGGATTCACAACTCCATTCAAAACGATCGAACTGGCCAGCGATGAAACAGGCGCAATCGTGGAACTGGCAGTCGAAGAAGGCAGCCCCGTCATCAAAGGTGATTTGATCGCTCGTCTGGACGACCGAATTCAACAAATCAACCTGGAACTGGCACAACATGATCTGGAAAGCGACAGCGAACTTGACGCAGCCAGAAGGCAATACGAAAAACGTCAAATGATTGGCGAGAAACTTCAGGCTCTGCAACAACAAGGACACGCAAGTCACGCAGAGAAAATTCGCAGCGACATGGAACTCTCTATCGCTCGCTCAAGATTCCTGGCGTCTCAGGAAGGTGCGATCGCCAAGGAAATCGAGTACCGAAGAACCAAAGTTCTGTTGGATCGGCGACGTGTCACGGCTCCCTTTGATGGAGTCGTATCGAAAATCCACCGTGAAGAAGGCGAGTTCGTTTCGCCAGTGAACCCGGAAGTGGTTACCGTCATACAAACCAATCAACTGTTGGCTGTATTCAACGTTCCATTCCAATCAAACTATCCGCTTGAAGCTGGCAAACCGGCAAACATTCGCTTTTTAGATGGGCAAGTTACTACCGGGATTGTGCACAGCATCGGCGTTACCGTTGATGCCGAAAGTGGCACGTTTCCAGTCAAAGTAAAAATTGACAACTCTGAAGGAATGTTCAAAAGCGGAGTCCAATGCCAACTTGAGTTTTAATGCTATGCAACCTTCCAACTTACCGGAGGGAGCTCCCGGACAACCCAGTCCGCATGCGACAACCGACTCAGGTCGGGTAGCTCAAACTCCACACCCCACTTCCAATTTGTCCGCTCAGATCACAACACCCGTCTCCCTGCAACCAACTGCCCAACCGAACACGAGGCATCAGGGACGCGCTGGTCTGATCGAAAACGTGCTTTCCAACGCGGCCGTTGCGCGTTTGAATCGAGCACTCACGAAGGCTCGCACTGAATCCAATAGTATCGAGCAACTGCTCAAGTCCACTGCATACCTGACGGGTCGAAAATACGACTTGGTCGCATCCTGGAATTTGCTGCCGGCTCCAGCATCATCCCAGTTGCCTTCCGATCAGTCACAGAATCAAGATCCCACAACTGGCGATCAACCCAGCGCCCCCACTACCCAGCTTGAGCTGACTCCCAAGTGCCTTGTTGATCCAGTCGGCGACTTGGCTGCCTGGCGCACCATCGGGCAACGCGTGAAAACACAGATCCAACAAGCACTCTCCAGTTTCGCCGCAGAAAGCGAAACCGGCGAACAAGCCACATTCCTCTCGCCAATCGTCAACTCGCTCGGCAGAGAAGTCTATTTACTGGCACCTTTGGATGCACACGACCCCGCCACCAGTTGGCTGGGCGCTGTGTTTCACGCCAAACTTTCTCAGGAAGTCATTGTCGACTGCCAGATGATCTCTAATCACTTGCAGCTTGGCATCAATGAACTGCGTCACAAGAAGACATTACTGCAGGGCAAGGGCCTGATTGAACTGGTTGCTTTGAGTAACCATGTGGCCTCGTCCGACTCCGAGCAATCGGCATTGATGATCGTGGCCAACCGCCTTCGTCAGCTTACCAATTCACTACAAGTCATCGTGGCGACTCGCAAACAAAACCAGGATCGTTTTGTGGTCCGGGCAATTTCGGATGTCGACACCTTTGATGCCCAATCTGAAAACATGAAAATGATTGTTCAGGCGGCATCCGTCGCCGGGCAGGGTGAACCGATCAAGGCTTGGCATTCGAACAGCGAATCGGATGACATGGAACTGGTTGCATTGAAAAATTATGCTCATTTTCAAGATTGCGATGGCGTCATTAACTCGGCTTTCGGAACCGACGAGCAACCTCAGGCAACAGTACTTATTGCCGCCAGTCAAAAACAAATCACCAACGAATCGTATATGGCGTATGTTCAGTCGATTTGTCACCACCTGGGCAATCAACTCGATTTACTGCGAGCTGCCAAAAGAACACCGGCTCGACTGTTTCGCGACTGGGTTAAAGAACAAAAGCAACGCCGCTGGACCAGGCTGATGCTGGCTGGCGTTGGGTTGTTTCTGCTGGCGATGGCCATTCCGCTACCTTATCAAATCAATTGCGATTGCGAGATCGGTCCGGTCGAAAGACGCTTTGTTTCAGCGCCATACGATGGCGTACTGGAGAAAAGCGAAGTCCAGAACGGCGACGTTGTCGAATCCGGTCAAATTATGGGGCGGATGGAAGGTCGATTGCTACGGATGGAAATGTCCAGTCTGCGAGCCGAGAAACAGGGACAAATCAAGACTCGCGATGCCGCGCGGGCTCGAGGCAACATCGCTGAATCTCAAATTGCTGCTGAAGAAATTGAACGGCTGGACGCTGAAATTTCGCTGATCCAGTCGCGACTCGACAACCTGGAGATTCGCAGCCCCATCGATGGCGTTGTGATCAGTGGTGATCTGGAAGACGCCGAAGGTGCCACGATGGAAATCGGTCAGCAACTTTTCGAAATCGGACCGCTCAACCGGATGCTCGTCGAAATCAGGGTGCCGGATAACGAAATCAAATTTGTCGCAAAAGAAATGCCGGTTCGCGTGAGACTGAATGCGTTCCCTTTCAAAACATGGCAAGGCAAAATTTCCAAAATTCATACTCGCTCGGAATTAATCGATGACAACAACGTGTTTGTGGTGGAAATCGAAGTGGAAAATCTCGAGTCACGTCTGCGACCGGGGATGATTGGAAAAGCTCGCATCACCAGCAACGCTCGACCACTGGGGTGGAATCTATTCCATCATTCATTCGATTCACTACGTCGCTGGCTAATCTGGTAGGGAGACCGGCGTGAATCCATTTCAAGCAGCACAGGATCCAAATTCCGAAATCCCTGTACAAGGTCCAGGCGATGAAACCTGGACCGATGCGGTACTTCACCTGCGAAAAGGATTGAAGTTCGATGTCCGCCAACAATCCCAGTCGGACGGTCGCTCGGCCATTGTGGTTGAGGATGTGATTCGCAGCCGGTTTTTTCAAATTGGCGAAGAAGAATACTCTTTCATTTCTCGCATCGACGGGAAACGCAGTGTCCAGGAAATATTGCTGGAACTTGAAAACGATCCGGCTCAAACAGTATCTGAATCCCGAATCAAATCGGTGTGCAACTGGCTCTCACAAAACAACTTTCTGCTTTCCGGTGGCGACGCCGTAGAACAACGACTGTTGGCCTCACATGCTGCCCGGGAATCCATGAAACTCATGTCGTGGCTCAACCCGATCTGTTTCAAAATCAAACTGGGGAATCCCAACCGGATTCTCAGCCGACTCACTCCGGCTTTGAGCTGGGTGTTCAGTTTCCCTTGCGTATTAATTTGGCTGTTGGTCGGAAGCTGGGCGGTATTTCTGCTGGCGCAAGACTGGGAACGATTCACGGCAGCCAGCATCGGAGTCTTCTCGCCATCTCGCTGGCTCTGGCTGCTGATCGCCTGGGTCCTGCTCAAAGTTGTTCACGAGATGGGGCATGGAATCTGTTGCAAAAAGTACGGCGGCGAAGTTCGAGAAGCAGGAGCATTGTTTCTGTTGTTTGCCCCGTTGGCTTACGTTGATGTGACTTCCTCATGGCGGTTCGCCAGTCGCTGGCAACGGATCTGCGTTTCCAGCGCGGGGATGTATATCGAACTGGCAGTGGCCTTCGCGGCCGCGATTGTCTGGTCCCACTCGCAGGAAGGAATGGTTTCCGATGTCTGCTACAACGTAATCGTGATGGCCAGTTTGACTTCGATTTTATTCAACGCCAATCCGTTGATGCGTTTTGACGGCTACTACATTCTTGCCGACTCTCTGAATGTGGTGAATTTGTTTAATCGAGGTCGTGAATGGGTGTGGCGTCAATTCGATCGATTCGTTCTGGGTTGCCAGGTGCCGTCCAGCCAATTGACGGGACGCGAAAAATTGATCGTCGGCAGTTACGGAATTTGCTCAGCCTGCTGGAAGGTCATTTTAACCATCACCTTGTTGATCGCGGCCAGCGTACTGTTTAGCGGCTTTGGTTTGGTGCTGGCGATTGTTGGCAGCATCACATGGGTGCTGCTTCCCGTTTTCAAGCAAGGTCAACGAGTCTACCGCTTGATTTCCGAAGGCCAAACCAGTCACCGCCAATTGATCATGTCCAGCGGCGCCGCTGCTCTTTCACTGGCGGCGATGTTCATGATCTTCCGGGCACCCGCAGTAACAACAGCGCCCGCTATCACCAAACACAAAGACGAACAAATCGTCCGCGCTACGGGCGACGGTTTTCTGGCCGACATCCTGGTGCGGGATGGCGAAACGGTTGAGCAAGGCCAACCATTGGTGCAACTGTACAACGGTGAACTGCAAACTCAGGCGTCGTCGTTGCAGGCCGAGCGTCAGGCTTCGGTTATTCGCAGCCGAATGCTTCACGAACAAGGAAAGCTTGCCGAATACCGCGCTGAACTGGATAAAATTCGCGGAGTTGACGAGCAGTTGATTGAAGTCAAGGACCAGATTCAGTCGCAGACGATTCTGGCAGACCGCTCGGGAACGGTTTTCGCCAGAGGGCTGGAAAATCGCATTGATCAGTATTTTCGCCAGGGCGATCACTTGATGAGCATCGGCAATTTTCAGTCCAAAGTGGTTTCAGTTTCGATGGCAGAAGAAGATTTCGACTATATCAAATCAACGCTGGACCAACCGGTGCGGATTTCTTTTCCGGGGATGCCGATCATGGAAACCAAATTCGATTCGATCAAGCCTCGGGCTTCAGATCGACTGACCGACCAGGCACTGGCCGCCACCGCTGGCGGACCGTTGGCAGTCAAGCCTGGCAATTCGGAATCCGACGATAGTTCGATGGTGCTGTTGCAGCCTCGCTTTATCGGTGAACTGAGTCTGGATGATTCGATCGCCGAAAAACTCCCGGCGGGTCAGCGCGGACATGCTTTTATCAGAATTCGCTCGGAGTCTTTGGGCAGGTACTTGTTTACCAAGACCCGAAAATGGTTTGCCGATCAGATTCAGCAAGCGACTCAGATGGCAGAAATGCAAAAAAAATAGACGCCCGCAAATTTCTTCACGGGCGTCGTCTCAGC
>CAZOXC010000280.1:0-5183 GCA_964583205.1 uncultured Pirellulaceae bacterium
GTATACATTAGGCCTATTCAGGATTAGTGGTTAGACGCCGCCGCCCCTGTTTGCTTACAAGAATTCGTAATCGCCCATGATTTGCAGGCTGTTTTGCAAAAGTCAGCCTGCAGCAGGGCCAGGATCACGAGAATTGATAAAGGATTCGGCTGCAAGCAGTGCTGGGTCGCGAAATCGATTTGCAATGTTGGCATTTTCGCAATGTTGATATTGGCACGTCGATTATCAGGGCGCAAACACTGGCAAATAATTCAGCGGGATTTGCAGAATGATGCTGGCCATGGCCGTACCGAATTCAGGGCCCGCCATTGGGCAATTCCAGGAACCGTTACTCTGCTGACGTTTCAACAACAAATCCCGGATCGCCGGATACCACTCGTTCCAATAATCTCCGCCGGCATGCCACATTGCTTGCACCGCATAGTAATGCCCGTAGAAGAAATGGCTTTCGCCGCCCGAGGACGGTGGCTTGTAGCGATTTAAATATTCGAGTGCTTTTTCGACCAACTCGCCGTCATAGATTCCAGCACTGTACAACGAGGTTACGCCGGCCGCAGTCATGGCGAATGTGGAATGCCCACCGATTGTGTAACGGAAGCTGCCATCTTTCGCATGGCTGTCCTTGACATATTTGATACATTTTTCGCGAACTTCGTCCGGCACATGAATCCCGGCATCACGAGCGGCTCGCAAGCCCATGATTTGACAAACGGTAATCGACAGGTCCGCGCTCTGCGGTTCCGGTTTATAGCGCCAACCGCCCGCGCCGTTCTGACACTTGCAAGTCAAATCGACTGCCTTCTCCAGCTTTTCACCGACCTCTTCTTTGAGTGACATGCCGTAGGCTTCGGCCAAAAACAGCATCGCGAATCCGTGGCCGTACATGTTTTCATGCACCAGATTGTCAGCTCGGGCGATGTAACCGCTCTGTCGAGTATTCCGCATGATGAATTCGGCACACCGATCAACGTGCTTGCCGAACTTGCCTTCATTGGGCGCAAAACCGCCACACATAAATGCCAGCCCGGCCAAACCCGTTGTGGCGACTCCCGCCGAATAACCAGTGGAACCAAAAGCGCCGCGGTTGCCACCCGTTTGAACCTGCTTGCGAGCCAGATGTGCCAGTCCGCGAGCGACCGCTTCCTCGGTCTCCTTAGTGAACAACTCCGATGTTGCTTTCTCGGTACCGGATCCGGTTCGTGGCCGGTCCTGTTTGGGCTGTTTGCGAACAGCGAAATTGCCGGAAGAAATTCCAGCGCGGTTGGCAAGTGCAGCTCCGGTTACGCCACAGCCTGATGCTGCACCGGCAGCGGCCATCGCAAGTAACATTTTTCGGCGGCTAAGAGACATAATGATTCTCGAGAGAAATGCGTTCTCGGTTAAGACGCTATTTATACCCTATGGCAAAACCGAGGCTTCGTCAAAGTTCAGTTTTACAAAATGCCGCTATTCATTACCAAAACCAGCCATTTTTTCAAATGTAACCTGGTTAGCCTGAATTCACTTCCCGACCATTGCAGAGTTGCCAATTCGACGTATAACTGCAGCATTCTCGGGTTTGATTCAACGCAACGGACTTGTAAACAAAATGACTGCCACGATGACCGATATTCAACAGCTATCAATTAACACAATTCGAACTCTTTCCATGGATGCCGTGCAGGCCGCCAATAGTGGGCACCCCGGCACTCCTATGGCACTGGCACCGGTGGCCTACCAGTTGTGGAATCACCATCTCAAGTACGATCCGGCGAACCCCAACTGGCCTGCCCGAGACCGTTTTGTTTTGTCCTGCGGTCACGCTTCGATGTTGCAGTACTCGGTTTTGCATTTGGCCAATGTTCGCAAGCAAGACGGATCCAGCGAACCTTCAATTTCGATCGACGACATCAAAAACTTCCGTCAACTACACAGCCCTTGCGCCGGTCATCCCGAATACGGTATGGCAGCCGGAATTGAAACCACGACCGGTCCTTTGGGACAGGGGATCGCCAACAGCGTCGGCATGGCCATTAGTGCTCGCTGGATGTCGGCCCATTACGGTCAGGATTCAAGCGATCTGTTTGACTTCGATGTTTATGCCTTGTGCAGTGACGGTGACGTGATGGAAGGTATCGGTGGCGAAGCGGCCTCGCTGGCCGGCCATCTGAAACTTTCGAACCTGTGTTGGATCTACGATGACAACAGAATTACGATCGAAGGTTCCACTGACCTGGCGTTCAGCGAACAAGCGGCTGTCAAATTCACCTCGATGGGCTGGAATGTAGTGACGGTCGAAGATGCGAATGATCTGGCAGCCATTGACAAGGCATTTGAAAATTTCAAACGCACCAACGATGCACCCACATTGATTATCCTGCGCAGCATCATTGGCTATGGCGCACCCAACAAACAAAACACAGCCGGCGCTCATGGCTCGCCACTGGGCGAGGACGAGATCGCCGCCGCCAAAAAGTTTTATCAATGGAACAACGACCGCTTCGTGGTACCAGACGAAGTGCTGGAAGATTTTGCCGAGGGCATCGGCCAACGAGGCGCCGCAGCCTACCGCCAGTGGCAAAGTCAATGGGAACAATTCTCGTCGTCCAATGCGAAACTCGCCGATGAAATCAACATGATCTGGCAAGGCAAGCTTCCTGGCGGATGGGAAAACGATTTGCCCGAATTTCCGGCTGACGAAAAAGGACTGGCAACTCGCAAAGCATCCGGCAAAGTAATCAACGCCATTGGGAATCAGATTCCCTGGCTGATCGGCGGTTCTGCAGACTTGGCGGGCTCCAACAATTCGATCATTGACGAAGAGAACGGCGGGCATTTTTCAGCCAACGATTACGCTGGTCGAAATTTTCACTTTGGAGTTCGCGAACATGCCATGGCGGCCGTTTGCAATGGCATGGCTCTCTATGGAATTCGTTCTTATGCCGCGACCTTTTTCGTGTTCACCGATTACATGCGGCCTTCAATGCGACTGGCGGCACTGATGAAGCAGAACGTGCTTTATATTTTGACGCACGATTCAATTGGGCTGGGCGAAGATGGACCCACTCACCAACCTGTAGAACATCTGTCGGCCTGTCGAGCGATCCCGAACCTGGCCGTGTTCCGGCCCGCAGACGCAAACGAAGTCACACATTGTTATCAAGCCGCAATTGGACTTTCCGGACAACCGGCGGCGATGGTTTTGTCTCGCCAGAATATCCCGACCATCGATCGTCAACAGTTCGCTTCAGCAGCAGGCGCACAGCGCGGTGGCTATGTCGTGCACGATGTTGATAATCCTCAAGTCATCTTGATGGGCACCGGAAGCGAACTGCAAATGTGTCTGGATGCGGCCGAGAAACTGGCCAAGGACGGAATCGCCGCTCGCGTCGTGAGCTTGCCTTGCTTTGAAGTCTTCGATCAGCAGGATGCAGCCTATGTCGAATCGGTATTGCCCTCGAACTTAACAGCTCGAGTCGCCGTGGAAGCGGGGATCCGGCAGAGCTGGGACAAGTATTTGTTGAGCAAGGGCAAGTTTGTCGGCATGAATGGTTTCGGAGAATCGGCACCGCACGACGTCTTGTATCGCGAATTCGGCATCACCGTCGAAGCTGTCGTAACGGCCGCCTCCCAGGCAGTCAAAGAGACGTCATAGCCTTTACGAAGGTCGCGGCGGTTTTTCGATGAGGCTGAGCCAAGCTATCAATTTCTGGAAAACCTCGGTAAAAACCGCCCCAAGAATAAAACGTTCGAGTTTCGAGGAAAATTCTGGCCCCTCTGTCACAGCTTCGCCGCTTGGCTTTACTGAATCAAACGACAAAGTTTCAGTAGGAAAAGCAGATGCCAGACGGACGACGCAAAAGACGCTTCTCAGGAAATGAACACAAAAGAAGCTGGTACGCGAAATATCGCTCAGCTAGATTTTGCCGCCGATTTTCGGCCAACAATCCTGAAGTCAACACAACTGAACTTGCTCGCGAACTGGCAGCAACGCTGGACCAAAACTAACTCCTCCTACACTACGTAAAAAAACATCAAAAACCGCAAACAACCCTGGCGCAAGCCGGGGTTTTTTGTTTCTTGATCGATTTCGTTTCTTTGCAAGTGGGAATCGTTTCCAAATAGTGATAAATTTCAGTGTGAGTATTTGAGACCAACAAAATAAAAACCTTTTTCTTCAGAGTAAACAATGACGGCAAGAATCACGAAAACACTTTCACAACTGGCAATGGTACTGATGGCCTTCGGAATACTGAGCCAGACGTTTACAGGTCAAGCAGCTTTTGCCCAGCAAGACGAATTTAAAGTTTCTGCACTTTATGGTGACTGGACAATCGACGTCGATGCTACCCAAAAGTACCTCGATGAAGTTGATCGCTCGGAAGAAATGGAAGACATTTTCCTTGAGATTGCTGACTCTATCATTCTGACATTCGATGAAAAAGAAATGTCTTCATCCGTGATCCCACCAGGCACGGACGATCGAATATCCGATTCCTTGGGTTACACTGCCGAGGTTAAAGAAGAAAACAGAATCGCTATCGAAACGGATGACCACGACTCCTCCGGGCTGATCATTTTTCTTGATGACGATACGATCCGCTTCGAACCCAATGAAACGTTTCCCGTGATCCTTGTTCGATCAAAAGAAGAAGCCTCGGACGAAACTGAGGAACCGGCTGAAGATGAACAAAGCGAGATGCCGGCTGAGGCTGCCAAGCTGATGGGTGGATGGCGAATCAACCTTGAGATGACCAGAAAACATCACGAGGAGCTTGGTGAACTGGAAGAATCCGAATTACTTCAAATGGAAGAAGGGCTGGAAGGTCTGCAAGTGCTGCTGGACAAAGACGGGAATTTCAAAGTTGAAATCAGCGGCAGCCTGATGGAAGGCACCTGGGAGTTTACAAGTTTCGACAAAGAAACAAAGACGATCAAGTTTGTTGCCACAATCAACGATCGATCTCGAAACTTCGAAGCCAGCCTGATCGACGAATCAACCTTGAAGATGAGCCCGGAATCCGATCCCGACACGATCCTGAAACGAATCGAGGAAGACGATAAACCGACCAAGAGTGCGTCCGACAAAGATGACGACAATTGATCAAGCGTCATGTGCGGGGCCGGCGGATCCGGCTCTGCGTTTTTCAGACTCTCCTTCAATACAATCAAACCACCGGCGCTGCGCCCACAAGTGCATATTC
>CAZOXC010000281.1:0-5171 GCA_964583205.1 uncultured Pirellulaceae bacterium
GTTCAGTGAAGACCTTACCATCCGATACGACGGCAAGATTCTGACCTCCGAATTCATCAGTTCAGATACCACCAATACAATTTCCAACGAGCTACGAACTGCTCGAATCCTTAGTGGCGGCGGCAGTAGTAGCTCGGGCGCTGCCAACTGGTATCGAAGGGTACAGGATACCAGCATGTTTGTAGGTGTCGGAAAATCGACGGGTCGGCGAGTAGGATTGGGTTCCGAACTGCCAGCACAAAAATCGTTCGACGCAAGAGAATTTGGCGGCAAATTGCGTTCAACCAGCTTCTCGATCGTCGATGATGATGGCCTGAGCTTGATTTACAATGGTGGAACCGAAGGCGACTTCTTTCAACTCCGGCAACTCGAAACTGGAGAGATCTCGATCCATGATTTGAGTGGCTCCGAACCCGTTGTGATATCGGCGCAATCTTTTGCTCATCTCTGGAACACCAATCGGGATTATGTTGAGGGGCGGTTTGGTCAAGTTCTGGCTCAGGCGGGAGTCGGCCCTTCGGCCGCTGTTAGTACTCCGGACGTCCTACAAGTTGTCAAACAACAGTTTATCGATCTGGAAAATATTGACCCGGAATTTTTGACGGCCGCCAGGAAACTGGGCGACGATTCCTATGAAACCCGCCAGGCGGCAATCCAATCTGTCACTGAGAACTTTGAAAAATGGGCAGTTGAATTGCATGTGGCGCTCAACAATGAGCAACTGTCCATTGCTACCAGATCCGAACTCAGAAAAATCCTCGAAGCCAAAGGCAACCCGCTGGAGAAACAAACAGCCACACTGGTGCAATCATTGGAACTCGATAAAGACCCGACCCTGCTGCTCAGTGTTTGGGAACAGAACAAATCCAATGAGGCGATGGGTGAAAAAATCGCCAAGCGGCTTGAAGAAGTTACGGGCAAGAAACATTCGGACTTTGCAGCCTGGCAAGAGTATCTGGCTTCGGTGGATTTCAAGCCAACTACTGTCGCAACTGTGGAACCGGATTTTCCGTCTTTTGAAGATTCCGAATTCTATTTCGAACAGTTTGCCAGTGAAATTTCAAAACTGGTCACCATCACGCTCGAAGGCGACCGCTTGAAACTTAATCGAGCTGCCTGGCAAGAACAGTTTGGGGGTCAGGCTTCTACCAAACTGATTGAAGAAATTCGCAACGAATTGGAATCACGTAACTTGCCGAAAAGCTGGCTGAATCCAGGCAAGGGTCTATCGCTGGACCATTACCGGCATGAGCACATTTTGTATGACAAGATTGTCGAGAGCTGGAAAGCATCTGGTGCCCCGCAAGGACGCACGGCTAACTTTTTGTACACCTCTCATCGCTATGCAACGGCTGCCCAGTCATCCGCCAATCGAAACGATCCGTTTGGATCGGTCAATTTGAGTTTGCGTTTGAACGACAAAACAAGCCACTCGCGCCCGGAGACAGCCGGAGAACCGGAAGACATGTTTTTCGAGTTTGTTATCGAATCGCTGGAAGACCGCACGACCAACTTGTCGGTATTGGAACATCCGGAGGGAGTGTTCATCGTTAGAATTTGTGTTGGCCAATCCAACTCGGTTGTGGAGTTGAGGCAAATGGCTTCCGGCGAATGCCGATGTGTTGTATCGCACGGTAACAATCTGTTTTTCGTGGAGGCGGATTCGGCAAAGCAATTGTTCTCTGAACACGGCTCGGCACTTCAGAAAAATCTGATTCCGGTGTTTGTGCGAGCCGGAGTGGATATCTCGGCGGAACTTGGTGGCCCACTGGAGTTCCCGAATCTGGCGGCGGAATCTGACGGCGACAAAGAGAAAGAACTTGTAGACGAGTAGTGGCTGGTGGCAATTTTGGCAGCAAACAGACTGAGACCAACTGTGCGTAAGCGCCGAAACGGCCTGCATTTCTTTGTAAAAAGGGCTTGAATCGACCCGATTGGCAACGAAAGAGCGATAGCCCCCTTATCGTAAACCTAGGCGATCATAACTCCCGCAATGCGGTGTTCACAACGAAGCCAGGAAAGCTTGGCGAAATGTCTCGATTCCCAAGCGAACATTGATTTAAGCAATTTGTCTTTTTCTCGTGAAAACTGACCTTTCCCATCAGCATTAAACAAATATGATAAGTCAATGCTAGAGCATGGTTTTAGCACCTCTTGTCGCATTCGAACTCAAATCGCGGCCAAGGATTAGGCGCGTCCTGGTTCCCAGATTGTTCCAGTCTGAGCGGGATTTTTTCGGTTGATTACAGGTCAACCGTTGCATTCCCGGATTGGGCAAGGAATCGGACTTGAGTCTTGCGGCATGCTCGAAGTGATTACAAAAAACGCTTGAGCCAATTTTGTCGGAGGATCGCGGTCTTGAATGACCGAAGATTTTACTGATTAATTTTGTTTGGCTCGCGAGAGTGTACGTCGTATCAATTGTTCGGTTTAACCGATCTTGATTGACACTGGTTCTGGCAGAATTGTGAAAGTTTATCGATTTCGAAAAAGCTTCGGTCGATAACTTAACGAGACTTTGCCGGATAGTGAAATTTTAACAACCTGAAATCAGAACAATGAACCTTAAGAATCTGCGAAACATTGGAATCTCCGCACACATCGACTCGGGCAAAACAACCTTGAGCGAGCGCATTTTGTTCTACACAGGACGAATCCACAAAATGCAGGAAGTCCGTGGCGAAGGCGATGGTGCCACCATGGACCATATGGAACTGGAGAAGGAACGAGGCATCACGATTACCTCGGCAGCTACTTCTGTTGAGTGGGATGGACACCCCATCAATCTGATTGACACCCCCGGTCACGTTGACTTCACAGTTGAAGTCGAGCGCAGCTTGCGAGTACTCGATGGTGCGGTTCTTGTTCTGTGTTCCGTTGGTGGCGTGCAGGCTCAATCGTTGACGGTCGACCGTCAAATGAAACGTTATCACGTTCCACGTCTGGCGTTCATCAACAAGATGGACCGCACCGGTGCAGATCCTTTCAAGGTCACCCAGCAAATTCGTGAAAAGCTGGGCTCAGATGCAATCATGATGCAAATCCCGATTGGCATGGGCGAGGAATTCGAAGGCATCATCGACTTGACCACTCAAAAGGCTTTGTTCTTTGATGGTGCCAATGGCGAAGATATTCGCGAAGAAGAAATTCCGGATAGCCATAAAGAACAAGCAGAACAGTATCGTCAGGAAATGTTGGAATCGCTGGCGATGTACAGCGACCAGATCATGGAAATGCTGCTGGGTGAAGAAGAAATCCCAATTGAAATGATTTACGACATTACCCTCAAAGCGGTTCAGGGCCAGGACGCCACACCGGTTTTCATGGGTACCGCTGTGAAAAACAAGGGCGTGCAACCTTTGCTCAACGCGATTTGCCGCTTCCTGCCTTCGCCACTTGATCGCTCGATCGAGGCAATGGACTACGAAGATTCCGAAAAGACCATCGCTCTGGAACCTGATGAAACCAAACCCTTTGTGGGCATGGCCTTCAAACTGGTTGAAGATCCTTACGGTCAATTGACCTTCATGCGGATCTATCAGGGAACCGTGAACAAGGGCCAGATGTACTACAACCAGCGAACCGGTCGCAAAGAACGGTTCAGCCGAATCCTGCGTATGCACAGTGATAAGCGAGAAGAAATCGATTCAGCGTCTGCTGGAGATATCGTGGCGATCATGGGTGTGGATTGTGCCAGTGGTGACACGTTCGCCGATAATCCCAAATTCTGCACGCTGGAAAGCATGTTCATTCCAGAACCGGTTATCAAGATTGCCGTAAGTCCGCTGGAACGGTCGGGTGGCGACAAACTTGGAAAAGCTTTGCAACGATTCCGCAAAGAAGATCCAACCTTCAATGTGATGACTGACGAAGAGACCGGTGAAGTGATTATCGCCGGAATGGGTGAATTACACCTGGATGTTTACATCGAACGAATTCGACGTGAATACAAAATTGACGTCGAAGTCGGTGCTCCGAAAGTGAGTTATCGCGAAACGCCGACCAAGGCAATCGAATTCAATTACAAACACAAGAAACAATCCGGTGGTTCCGGGCAATTCGCCCACATCGTTGGAACGTTCGAACCGCTTCCGGAAGACTCGGAAGAATCATTTGTGTTTGAAGAATCGATCGTCAGTGGTCGAGTTCCCAAGCAATACATTCCGGCTGTTCAAAAAGGCTTCCGCGCCGCACTCGATAAAGGCGTGCTTGCCCAGTACCCGGTTGTGAACTTTAAAGTTCACTTGAAAGACGGTTCTTATCACGACGTGGATAGTTCAGAAATGGCTTTCCAGATTTGTGCCAAGGACACCTTTAGAAATTACATGCCCAAGGCGAAACCTGTCTTGCTGGAGCCAGTCATGGCTGTGCAGATTGAATCGCCCGAGACCTATCAAGGTGGTATCGTTGGCGATTTGACCTCGCGTCGAGGCATCATGGAATCCACCGACATGCAACCCGATGGCTCGATGATGATCACCGCCGAAGTTCCGCTGAGCGAGACATTTGGCTATGCGACTGACCTGCGAAGTTTGACGCAAGGGCAGGGCACGTTCACCATGGAATTGCGAGGCTATCGCAAGGTTCCTGCCAGTATCCAGGAAGAGGTCATAGCCGACCGAAAAGCTGAGCGTGAAGGTCAGCTCGTGGGTGCTCGATAGAGGTAATTCCCGGCAAAAAACAAGCCGTTGTGAATGCAGCGGCTTTTTTTATGCGCCAATTGATTTTGGCCGCCCATTTCCAACAATAGACTCTAGGGACAAGGGACTCATCTGGATCAAATCATGATTTCAATTATTGCCTCGTATCTGAATATGCATACTCTTCGAAACTGCACTCGCACTCTGTTTGCGATGAGCTTGCTTTGCTGTACGTCTCTGCTTACTGCACAAGACGATTTTCGAATATGGACAGACAAGACCGGCTCGTTTCAGAAGACGGCAAAATTCATCGAAATCAAAGATGGTAAAGCGGTACTCGAAAAACGAGACGGGATTCGCCTGGAAGTCGAGGTAGACAAACTCTCGGTAGCCGACCAGGAACTACTCAAGCGCTGGGCACCGCAGGCATTCGACAAAACAGATATGGATAAACCCAAGGATGATGGCGCTGCGGCAAAAAATGATGGCGCTGCAGCAGTTGATGGAGACGATGCTGCTACGAAACAGTCA
>CAZOXC010000282.1:0-5164 GCA_964583205.1 uncultured Pirellulaceae bacterium
AGCACGGTGGGCAGGGATTCGTGTAGGCCGGGTAGTGTTTTTGTGCATAGGCGGAAGAATACTGTCCTCGCAAGTCAACGGTCGTAAGCGTTACCAGCAAAATGATGGCAAGTATGGACAGAGCTATCTGGTGACAATTATTGATCATGGCAATTCCGGTTAGGTTGCCTGTTGTATCGACATTTATAGTTTGACTGCTTTTCGTCAGTCGCCTCATTGCCAGTCGATTGGGTTGTCGGCGTTGGTCGGTTTGCGGTTAGATGAGGGTTTGCTTCAACTTGCGGCGTCAGATAACTTGTATTGAAGAAATTCGTTTGGAGAAAGTTTATCGATGAAGTCAAGTTTGCCTTGCTGGGGATTGCTGGTTTGCGCGAGTCTGTTTTATGTGGGCTGCGATCAGCCAGACTATGAAAATCTCGTTCTGAAGTCGCAAATTAAGGACATGAATGACCAGATCAATGATCTGCAGAATCAGCAGGCAAATGCTCCTGAAAGAGTCGTGTCTGTATCGAACGCCGAGAATGGCGAAACTCAGCGAGTCGTCAAAGAATTACAGGCAGAGGTCAAAGCGTTAAGGGCGAAGATCGATCAAATGGATTCCGTCGCGCGCGAACAGAGGGTCGCCGCCGAACAATCGATTCGAGATTCGCTGAAGGACGCCGGGGCTCGAGTGAAACTGGATGACGAAGGATGGGTTAGCGAATTAGATTTCGATGAAGCAGTTTACGACCTGGAGATTTTCTCGACGGTCGGAGGATTAAAAAGCTTGCGACGTCTTACCATGAGCGGGCCGAATGTGGTCGAAGAGATGTTCGACGTTATTGGTCAAATTAATTCATTGGAATATCTGTCGTTGGAAAAAACCGGCGCAAATGAAGAGGCATTGGGCAAACTGACGGGCCTGACCAATTTGACGTTTCTGCAGCTGTTTCGTAGCGACGTCAATGACCAGGCGATGAAGCACATCGCAGAATTGAAACAGTTGCAGCAATTGCGTTGCGGGCAAACTAAAGTCGGTGACGATGGGTTGGAAGAACTGGAAAATCACCCCGGTTTAGTCGCCATTGACTTGACCGACTGTACTGGCGTTTCGGAGAAGGGACTCCAGTCGCTCAGTACGATTCCGCAACTAAAGTTTCTCAAAGTCTGGGGCCGCCAAATTGATGACCAGGGAATGAATCATGTTGCCAAATTAACGAACCTGGAAGTGTTGGGTCTCAACGATTCCGAGGTCACTGATGCCGGAATTCAAAAACTGGTTGGGCTTGGCAAGTTGAAAGAGGTTCACCTGGTTCGAACCAACATTGGCGATGCGGGGATCGAATCGCTTTGTAAGAACTCGGCGTTACGCGTGATGCGACTGAGAGATATGAAAGTTTCGGACAAAGCACTGGAGCATATTTCTGGTCTGGAAAATCTGACGATCCTTGATCTGAGTGAAAACAAGTCGCCCGGTATTACTGACGATGGAATCAAAAAGCTGACGCGACTGAAGAACCTGCGAGAGTTGAATCTCTGGACGACTGGAGTATCGGATGCGGGTGTCGCCGAGCTGTGCGGGATGGAGTCGATCACCTGGTTGAACCTGGACAAGACCTCGATCAGTGACGCATGTGCAGCGAATCTCTCCAAAATGACTCAGCTCACCTATTTGCACCTGGGCTCCAACGGTTTGACTGACGAGTCGCTGGATCAATTGATCAAGTTGAAGAATCTCAAGTACTTGAATCTGTCGCTGACCAAGATCAGTGAAGACGGCTACTATCGAATTGATGACGAACTGGCTCCCGATGGTTGCATCGTCATCGGACCTTGATCGAATCTGCTCAACTGGTTCCCAATGTCAGTTTTAGCATCAGATCCAATATCGACGTATCGCGAATTGAATCGGATTGCACCAAGTCAGGGACCGAGCATAACAACGGGCCCAGGTGCGCTGCGGAAATGGCGGGAACTCCGTGTGAGCCCTTGATCAAACTTGCATCTAAGGGGATCGATTTGGTGGCCGGATCAAAATGCAATTCGACTGGATCGTAGCCGGGCTTGCGATGGATATCGACAGTGCGGGCAAAACCTGGGGCTGCACCATCATCCAGCCACCAATAGTAGGCTTGCCAGCTATCGGGATTAGAAATCAGGATCACATCACCCGATCTCTCGTGATTCATGTCCAGGTATTCCAGTTGATCGCCCGCCAGAACCATTTGAAAACCTTCTTCGTCTTCAAAAATTTCGACCACCTGTCGGAGCAAATCGGGATTTCGGTCCTTCACAAAGACTTGTGAAAATTGATGGTCGGCCAATGCCCAGGCCCTGCTGTTTTTCATGTTCAACAGTTCCCCATCATCGGTCTCGTCAATCTCCAGCAATCCGAATTTGCGAAGAACTTGATTGGGATAGCTGACGTGATTCACTTCTGTGATGACGTATTCACTAACGACCAGCCATTGGGCCTGGGAAAATTTCTGAACCTGATTGGCGAAGTTCCCGATCGCTTGATCAAGTTCCTGCAGAGAGCGATTGGCGGCATCGCTGTGGGGTCCGTCTTTTTGAGCGGCGTAGTCGAGATGCGGCAAGTACACGTACCAGAAATCGGGTGAAAACTTTTTGGCCGCCAACAAGGCTGATTGGAGAATCCACTCGGTCGAATTGATGTTGGCGAGTGGCCCCCAGAAATGCTGCAACGGAAAATGTTCGATCTGCTCCAGCAACTCGCCATAAAACTCCTGAGGTTTGGTGTAGCACCACAAATCTTCGCTACCGTCTGGCTGGTGAATCGGTGCCGGCATGCAAACGTGATCGGCTCCACATCCTTTTGACAACATGGGGAACCAGGCAGCGGTTTTGATGTCCGAATTTTTCTGCTTCAAAATATCCCAGACTTGAGGGCGCTGAATGACATCGTTCCAGGCTGTCCACATTTCCAGTTTGGATTCTTCGCGCCAAAAGAAACCGTTGGCAACCACGCCATGGTCGCAAGGCGCCGAACCGGTCAACACGGTTGCCTGCGAAGGCCAGGTCACGGCCGGAAAACTGTGCTGGATCTTTGCCTTCGAGCCGGCTGCCGTCAACGAAGAGAGTTGCGGCATACTCGCCAGGTCTTGATCGCGCAAAGCGGGTATCGACAAAACAAATGTGGTTGAGTTCATTTAATCTCGAGGGAGTTTTGAGTGCTTGTACATCAGAGAACTAAGGAAGGCGAATGATTCACGAGCCGTTTCGACCGCGTTATGTCCATGGCGACTTAATTCCACATGCAGCCCGCCAGAATATTCCACATCATACAACGCTTTGATAATCGGGTTGAATTCGATCGAACCTTCACCGAATGCCAGATGATCATGAACGCCAGGGTTCATGTCTTCGATATGGATGTTGACGATGTGCTCCTGGAATCGTTGAATAAAGCCGACGATCGGCAACTCGCCCAGACAAAACAGATGGCCAATATCCATCGTCAATTTTAGGAAATCTGATTCCACCCAGCGACACAGGCGTTCAAAAGACCCAGTCGTATCGATAAACATTCCCGGCTCCGGTTCGAAACCGATGGGGATTCCATGTTCGCCCGCACAATCTAAAACCGGTCGCAACGACTCGCTTAACCGGTCAAGCGAAGTTTGAGAATCGCAAAAGTCATCTGCCGAGCCCGACCACAAGGAAACGCAGTCACTTCCCAGCTTGTCGGCAATCCCAATACAACGTTTCAGGAAGTCGATGCGGATTTCCCGGCGTGATTCCTCGATCGAAAGCAGCGTTGGCTGATGCTTGTGACGTGGGTCCAGCAGAAACCTGGCCCCAGTTTCAATCACGCTGCTCATTGACCATGCGTCAAGTTTCTCCTGTACAGCCTCGATTTCCTGGTCCAGCGAATCTGAAAACGGATTCAACCATTGATGGTCGATCGTGATGGCCAGGCTCTTGAAACCTGTTTCGCCCAGGATGTCGATTGCATCCAGTGGATTGTGAAATGGGAAGCCGTTGGTGTTGTAGCCGAGGATCATATGCCGCCATCGTTTTGCTGAATTGTTTCACAACTATCTTACGTGTTAGCGGTTTGCAATTTCACCCCTTAAGTCGAGCGAATCCACCGCCCCAGCAAAAAATTGGGCAGTAATAACAGAACAATGCAGATTGCCATCCACGGTTGATCAGGGTGAATCGCAAAACATAAATAAGCGTCAACCACAATGATCGAGCGAAGCGCAAGGCCGATGGTGCGCTGCACGGTTTGCGGTGACTTGTAAATGATCGCGATCAACATCGTGCGGACCACGGGAAACAACAACAGGCAGAATATAACTGCTTTAAATGGAATTCCGGTATCCCGAAGATCTTTTTCGAACAAGCTCACCAGGCACAACAGGACCAGTCCGGCAACGATAGTCAAACCGGAAATGACCAGCTTCCAGCGCTGGCTTTGTTTGTCTTCGTCGTCGGCAAACCAGGTGACTCCGACGATATAAATTCCCAAACCGATCGGATACAGGAAGGGAGACTCGATCCATGACGATCCTTGTGGCAGTTGAGGTAGCAGGTGA
Source organism: uncultured Pirellulaceae bacterium (assembly GCA_964583205.1). Taxonomy (GTDB): domain Bacteria; phylum Planctomycetota; class Planctomycetia; order Pirellulales; family Pirellulaceae; genus CALMEE01. The sequence continues at coordinate 4,542 of CAZOXC010000282.1, forward strand.
GCCGTCACCATGAAAACATTGATGACTCGGCAAGCGCCCATCGCGAAAGCGCCAAACCAGAATCGTTTGGCCCAGTGGTTGTAGAAAAAAATTGAAGCAATCAATGCCACAGCCAGCGCGATCGTCCAGGGCGAATTCTTCAAGTACGCGAAGCTGGTTATCGCCAGGAACCCGCACAGCAATAGTCCCAACATAATCAGGCGAGCTACCTGAATTTCAATCTTGCCAGAAGGAAGGACACGTTCTGGCCTCAGCTCACGATCCTCGTTCAAATCTGCCAGATCATTGCCTACCATGCCGGCAAAATAAAAGGTCAAAGAAGCCAGCGTTAGCAGCAGCAAATCAATGTTCCACTGGCCACCAAAAACCAGCACGGCACATAGGACGTTGCTGATCAAGCTGAATCCAGCGGGCACCCGAAGCAGGCGAGCGATATCGATGATTGAGTTCTGATTCATTCATTGTGCCGGTGAAAAGCGTCGAACAATCGTGAAGTCAGCGCATAAAAAAAGCCCGGAACGCCAATGGCGAATTCCGGACTAGTCCCCCCCCTGGGATATTGCAAATGATTTGCAATTTCCCGATGTGTTGATCATATCAACATGGTTTGTAATCGGCTTGTG
>CAZOXC010000283.1:0-5159 GCA_964583205.1 uncultured Pirellulaceae bacterium
AACAGTGTGTTGCCAGCCAGGACACTTGAACTGACATCGTTTGACATTTCGCTGGATTGCCGGATGCGTTCAAAGGCTGGCGGCTGACTATCGGATATTTCGTAGAGTTGCGAACCGCGTCGAAATGGAGCAGAAACCCAAAGAAACGGTTCACGATAAATTGGCCAAGCAGCATGTTCGTCGTATCCGGATGACAGGGAAACTTCGGCCAATTTGTTTCCGGTATGAAGGTCTAAAAGGACCAACGAATTCTTCAGATAGCCAACCAGGTACTCTTTTCCGTTTCGAGTAACCGGCAGCACCCCGGCATGGCTGATTGCGCCGCCGGGCGAACTCCAAACTACTTCTCCATCGAGTTCGTTAAATGCAACAATCGATGCCGATTCTGCACCCACCGGCAGAATGACTTTTGATCCCACAATCGTCGGCGAAATCGAGTATCCGAATTCGACGGGCTCCGCACCAAATTGCTTGTATAAGTCAACTTCCCAAATCACGTTACCGCTTGATTGTTCCAGGCAGCCCAATATTCCTGATGGAGAAGTGAAATAGAGATGTTGGCCACTAAGTGTCGGTGTGGAACGAGGTCCGGGATAGAGTCCACCCGGTTTGTGTGCCCAGCCGATCCGGTGTTGCCAAATCGTTTTGCCGGTCTCAGCGTTCAGACAAACTACAAACTGACCGGTTAAAGACTGATACTGTGTAAAGACAACATCATCGTTTCCGGTGAAACCTGAATATCCTTGGCCCAGTTTTCGAGACCACAGGACAGGTGGGCCACCGTCGGGCCACTCATCGATTAACCCCGATTCGTTGGAAACCCCATCAAAATTTGGTCCGCGCAGAAACTCCCAAGTTCTTTCATCTTGAGGGACAGGCAGGAACGACAGAAAAAGAAATGCCATGTGGAAGCAACGCAAAATCGAATCGCTCTCGAACCTGACTTGTCCACGGGCTAGAGATGCAAAGGTTCGAATTTGTCTGAAACCTTGCATTGGAATCCTCAAGATGTCCATAGGCGATTACTCCTAAGGCTGGCGCACTTGATTTGGACGTCCCGACTTTGATTTAGTTCCTCAACAACCCCCCACCGAGGACCGTCCGGCTCCCACTGCGGAACAAGTTGGAGAGTAAATCCGTACGTTATTCACCAGATTTAACCCGTTTTGGCTATAGTTCCGTGAGAGCGCCTCCATGTGTATTCTCGGGAAAAACTTGGCAGTAATAACAGGAAATACTGCAACTGTGTTAATTCAGCGCAGCAGGTAAAAATTCTAGACTTCTCTGGTTAATGTGATTCTCAGCAGAGTATTCGGAAGGCCAGGTAGGCGCTTTCGGTTCGTTGGTGACACCGGTCTGAAACTGAGTTTATTGACTTAATTCTCGCAAAGCGTTGATTTACAAGTCATACTTTAAGTATGAAAAAATTCACAACTATTGTTGCCCTTGCGATTATCGTTTGCCTGTTCGCAGTAGTAGCATTGATTGGCCCGTTCAGAATCCTGGGCGAATCGATGATGTGGTTCAGCGAAGATACCGAGTACTCGACTGAATTCTCGGAACACGCATTTTTGGGGGTTCAAGAAGGAGACTCTGAACAGCGCGTTTTGGAATTGTTGGGCGAACCTTTGAAGTCGATTGAGACCGAACCTTACTTGCAGTGGCTTTATGCGCCGAGGTTCCACGACGGATTCGCCGCGGGCGGCCATTATCCGGACATGCGATATTCTTATACCGCAATTCGCTTTAATGAATCGGGCATGTTTCAGGAAGCATTTGGACAGATTGCCGGTCGTACCAGCATAAATTTACTTGGCGCTTCGTCGACCGCGTACCTGGGTGACGGTAGCAACACTTTGGGTATTTCCGATGTGAAAATTGATGAACTGAATAATCGACAGGCGACTACCGTACAAATCGAAATAGAGTTTGGCAAACCAAGCCAGATATTCCAATCCGATGTGGTTAAGTGGTTGCAATATTCCCGTTCGCCAGGCAGTCGGAATTACCGCAAACGCAGTATCGGCTTAGACAAAGACGGCAATGTTAGCAGGATCGTGCGCGACTATTACTGGGATTGAGATCGTTGGCACGACAATCCTTTCTCGATTGACGATCTGGTAACGGATTGTTTTCTGTCAAACATCGTATTCGAGAGCCATTTTGAGGGCATCTTTAGGGCGAAATGATGTTCATCGCCGTTCAGCCAGTTAGAATCAGGGACGTTATTGATCGACAGAATTCCAAATCGTTCGGAGTATCAGCATGTGCATCGAGGCAGACAATCAACCAGGTTCATCCGGTCGCACCAGCGTCGCATTAATTAAGCCTCGAGCGCAAGCGAAGAGACATGTTGGCTGGGTTATAGCTCGATTGACTGGGCTGTCATTGTTAATTGTTCCACTCCTTGCCGGAACGATGCTCGCTCAGGAAACGATTCCTGATCCCGATGGCGAGTCGGCGTCGCAAGAAAAGCCGGTAAAGGTTTATATCCTGCTCGGTCAGTCCAACATGCTGGGCTTCGGTCGAGTCGGTAAAGTCGAAGAGCAAGGTTCTCTTTCTCAGCTGACGAAAGAAGAAGACAAGTATCCTTACTTGCTGGACGACGAAGGAAACTGGACCGAGCGAAAAGATGTTCGCTACGTACATGTGATGGACAAGCGCGGCGTCGACTACAACAACATGGAAGAGTTTGCCGACATGAAGAACCAATGGTTGACGGTCACCAACGCCAACTTTGGTCCGGAGCTGGGATTCGGTCATGTGATGGGCCATCATCATGAAGAACCTGTGCTTGTACTGAAAGCCTGTATCGGCAATCGCAGTCTGGGCTGGGACTTGCTGCCTCCCGGCAGCGAGCGATACGAATTCGAAGGCAAGACTTATGCTGGGTACAAAGATAACCCGGGATCATGGATGGAAGGCGAAGAGAAAAAAGAAGTGGCCTGGTACGCGGGCCGACAATACGACGCCGATACCAGCCATGCCAAAATCGTCTTGGAAAACCTGGACAAATACTATCCAGGTTATGAAGGGCAGGGCTACGAAATCGCTGGCTTTGTATTCTGGCAAGGGCACAAGGATCAAAACGCCGCACACGCCAGTCGTTACGAGCAAAACCTGGTGCACTTTATCAAGACGCTGCGGAAGGACTTTGAAGCGTCGGAAGCAAAATTCGTTCTGGCAACGATTGCATTCAATGGCGACGAGTTAAACGGACATGGTTTGACGATTTGCGAGGCGCAGCTTGCAGTTGACGGAGATGTCGGCAAGTATCCCGAATTCAAAGACAATGTGAATTCAGTTGATGCGCGACCATTTTGGCGTGCCGCAGATGTTTCACCCAAGAATCAAGGTTATCATTACAATCACAACGCCGAAACTTACATGGAAGTTGGTGTGGCGCTTGGTTGGTCAATGGTGGAGCTGTTGAAGTAATTCGAATTGAGCAACCTCCAAACTCACCCTCCCTCCGAGAGGGTCGGCGCAGCCGGGGAGGGCGGTACTTCCGGGGAGGCCGTACTGCCGCAACCAAAAATGAATGCAAAAAATGAATATTAATTCCAACATCGCCATGTGTTTCGTTTTGTTTATGGCACCATTCGTTGCCTCGGGAATCTATGCGCAAGATAACTCGGCTGTTGAATTTCAGTTGATGAGTTCCAACATCCGCAACGAGGTGGCTCGGTCACCAAATTCAGAACGCAGCTCGAAACTTCCCAACATCATCGTGATCTACGCCGATGATCTCGGGTATGGAGACTTGTCCTGCTACAACGACGAATGCGCCTACAAAACGCCTCGACTGGATCAGCTTGCGCAGGAAGGAATCCGCTTCACCGACGCGCACAGTCCTTCAACGATTTGTTCGCCTTCCAGGTACGGCCTCTATTCTGGTCAGCAAATCTATCGCTCGACAGGGCGAGGCGGCGGGGCCTTCGAAGGGCCCGGCGGACCCAGTTACCTGAAACCGGAGACTCTGACGATCGCCCAGATGTTGCGATCCCAGGGATACCGAACCGGCATGTTTGGCAAATGGCATGTGGGCTTAAGCTGGTTCGATAAAGATGGCAAGCGGCTGGGTGGCGGATTCGATAATTCACTATTGATCGATTACGAAAAAAGTACGCCCCTGATCGACGGGCCGAACGAGCGAGGTTTTGACGAGTCCTTTGTTACACCGAATTGTCCGACTACCGATCCGCTTTACGTTTACATCGAAAACGGGATGGTTCCGGAGCCGGCCAGTCAACGACACAAACGATCGAACCTTCCGAACCCTGGTGGCAAGTGGCGCTGGGACAACGACGAAGGCTGGATGTCTCCGAATTTCGACTTCATGAATGCGGACTTGTTGTTTTACGAAAAGACTCGCGAGTTCATTGAGAACCATGTTCACGACTCTCCTGAAGAACCGTTCTTTGCAGTGTTCTCGACTCAAATTGCCCACGCGCCTGTTTTACCGGCAGAAGAATTTAATGGCAAAACCACTGCGGGACCTCGAGGCGACTTTGTTTACGAACTGGATGCGCTGGTGGGTCGAGTGATGGATCTGGTTGAGGAACTGGGAATCGATGATGACACCTTGATTCTGTTCAACGCCGACAACGGGGCCGAGACTGTTCATGTGGATTGGATGAGGCAGGATCATGATCACGATGCTTCAGGCGGCTGGCGCGGAATGAAACGCGATGGTTGGGAAGGTGGTCACCGAGTGCCCTTTATTGCTCGTTGGCCGAGCCGGATTCCTGCCGGCCAAACAACCCATCAATTGACCAACACGACTGATATTTTCGCCACGGTTGCCTCGGTCGTCGGTTACGAACTCAAACCGGAAGATGCCACCGACAGTTTCGATCTGCTGCCGGTGATGTTGGGGCTGCAGAACGACTCGGAGTCAGTACGACCTCATCTGCTGACCCAGAGTTTTCGCGGCGAGTTTCAAATTCGCCAGGGCCATTGGAAGTATCTGGATCATCAGGGATCAGGCGGCAACAACTATGAACGAGGGGCTATCGCGAAATATGCCTTGCCTGAAAATGAACCGGATGCGGCGGGACAACTTTACAATCTGCTGGACGACCCCGGCGAAACCAATAACTTGTATTTCGCCGAAGAAGCCAAACGGATTGAGCTTAAGCAACTACTGGAAAAGCTGA
>CAZOXC010000284.1:0-5108 GCA_964583205.1 uncultured Pirellulaceae bacterium
CTGTCCCAGTCCACCCATGATGGCCGCGGTTTCGCCAAATGTCTGACAAGCATCCGGTCGGCAGCAATCGGAGACCAGGAGTGTCGGCACAGGGTGCCAGCTATGGCCGGAAAGAAAAGCTGGCGTGCTGTGGTCGCCAGTCACAATGAACACATCGGGATTCAGCCCCATGATCCGAGGCACGACCGAGTCGACTTGTTCGGTGCGTTTAACTTTTTCAGCAAAGTTTCCATCTTCGCCTGTGCTGTCGGTGTATTTGAAGTGAATGAAAAAGAAGTCGTAGTCGTTCCAGTGTTGTTCCAGCAAGTCGATTTGTTCGTCAAGTGTTTTAGGTTCGCCCTTGATTTCCATTCCCACCAGTCGGGCAAGTCCTTTGTACATTGGATACACGGCGATTGCGGCTGCCTTGAGACCGTACACTTCATCGTAGTCTGGCAGGTCTGGTTTGGCTGCGAATCCTCGCATCGTGATGCCGTTGGCGGCCGGTTGGTCTTTGAGGATTGCTCGAGCCTGTTTGACAAATTCGGCGGCGACCTGCGCGGTTTTTTCGCTGGCCGAGTCGTTGGCTTGTGGATCAAGTGGAGGTTTGCCGGTGACTTGCGGATCCGTATCATCCAGGTTGCCGCCCAGTCCCGAACCGCGGAACACCACAACGAAGCGATGTTCTTTAACGGGCTCAACAAAAATCTCGATGCCATCGATCGAAATCTCACGCAGACTAATCGCCAATGGCGCACTTTGCTCGGTGGGAATTCGTCCAGCGCGGCGATCGGTGATCAAGCCCTGTTCGTCTTGCGTACAAAAGTTGCAGCGCACGGCAACATCGCCATTTCGTAATTCGAATCCGATCCCGGTCGCTTCTAACGCTCCGCGTCCAATCAGGTACTTGAGCGGATCGTATCCAAACAAGCTCAAGTGTCCGGGGCCTGAACCGGGACTGATTCCGGGTGCCACCGGGATACTGAGTCCACTCACATTTTCAGCCGCCAGTCGATCCAGATTGGGAGTGCTGGCTGCCTCCAGTTCGGTTGGGCCACCTTTCTCAACCGGCAATCCGCCCAGTCCATCGGCCACCAGCATCACAATTTTCGAATCGTTCTTAATAAACAGGTCACGAGTAAGTTGGTGAATATCCATGAGGGCTGTGGTTTCCTGTTTCGTTTGGATTGCCAGGCTTTTGCCCGGACTAGGACGATAGATCACTTGCGGTAAAAATATACAAGGATTTGCCAATTCAAAAGGTGGGGCAGATCAAGCGATTTGTATTAGCGGGATTTAGACGACAAAAGATTTGATGAATACACCAGAACAAGTAAGTTTCGACGCTTCGGCTGCGATCAAGACCCTGGGGATTGAATCCGCGGCGCTGGACGCAGTTTGGCAGCGACTCGACCAAAACAGAAATGAAGTTCTGGGGGCGGATGTCCAGTTGTTCGAATCCGCGGGCGAAGTTCCGGAAGCCAAGCAACCTCTGGATTCGGGTTTTATCCGCTGGCCCGATCGCTTGCTGGAAGAGTACGACGACCATGCGACTCGATCGGCAAGTTTGGTGAACCGAATTCTGGAAGCCGCTCGACAACTGGCCGGACAAGTTGATCGAGTGGTGGTGTTGGGCATCGGCGGTTCTTACATGGGTGCCAAAGCATTGATGGATGCCTGCTGCGAGCCATATTTTAACGAGCTACCTCGAGACCGTCGCGGCGGACGCCCCAGGATTTATTTCGCAGGCAACAATGTCGACAACGATCGCACCAGTGGCCTGATCGACTTGTTGAAGTCCGATGGCAAACCCTGGGGCATCGTGGTAATCAGCAAAAGCGGTGGCACGATGGAGACCGCTGTTTCATTCCGGCAGTTCTTTCGAGCACTTGCCGATACGGTCGGTGATTCCGGGGAGCTCGCACAGTTGGTCATTCCGGTAACCGGGCAGGGAGGAAAGCTGGACAAGCTGGCTCGGGAAATTGGTTGCGTCAATCAATTTGAAGTTCCGGACGGCATCGGTGGGCGGTTTTCGATACTGACGCCAGTCGGTTTGTTACCGGCGGCCGTTATGGGACTGGACATTGTGTCGTTGTTGCGCGGCGCCTGGATGATGAATTCGATCTTTGAAAACGGTTCGCCCGGCAACAATCCGGTGATGGACTATGTTGCTTTGAATTGTCTGGCTGAAGAAGCCGGTTTTGATATTCGCGTTTTGTCGGTGTGGAGTGATGCGCTGGAGTGTATGGGATTCTGGTACGACCAATTGTTGTCCGAGAGTCTCGGCAAGACTCAGAAGTCGGCTGCTGGTGAAGAATCGACGTTTGGCGCCACACCAATAACGGCCTTGAACACACGGGACTTGCACTCGCGCGCCCAGCAACATCAGGAGGGCAAGTTCAACAAGTTGTTCAACAACGTGAAGCTGAAGTCCTATCGCTGTGATCAACAGCAGGTGGGCGGGTTGCCCTGGAATCATGACGAGCTTGATCAGTATTCGAGCCTGGCGCTGCCCGACTTGATGGATGCTGCGTTTGCCGGAACCAATCAAGCGTTGGCCGATGATCGCAAGCCGACGGCGGATCTGTTTCTGCCCAAAGCCGACGAGATCTCGTTGGGTCAGTTTTTCCAGATGATGATGCTGGCGACCGTTCTGGAGGGGCGGTTTCTGGGAATCAATCCCTATGGTCAGCCCGGTGTTGAAAAATACAAGCGAAATATGAAGACGATTTTAAACAGCAAAATTGGGGCAGGAGCTTAAGTCATGGCAGTCGAATTTATCTGGCACGGTCACGCGACCTGGAGTTTGCGAACTTCCAGTCACAAAATCTTGATCGATCCGTTTTTTACCGATAATCCCAGCACCGATGTTTCACCGGATGAAGTCTCAGCAGATTTCATTTGTGTTTCTCATGGACACGCAGATCATATCGCCGACTGTGCCTCAATTGCCAAGCGAACCGGCGCCACCGTGATCTCGATTTTCGAAATTACCAATTGGCTGACGGAGAAACATGGCGTTGAGAATTGTGTGGGCGGTAACATTGGTGGCACGATCAATCAGGATTTTGGATCGGTCCAGTTCACCAACGCCATCCACAGTTCACAATTGCCCGATGGTTCCTATGGTGGGAATCCGGCGGGTCTGTTGTTCACGATCAACAAACAAAAATTTTATTTTGCCTGTGATACAGCGTTGTTTTCCGATATGAGTTTGATTGGTGAAGCAGGAATTGACGTCGCGGTGTTGCCGATTGGTGATCACTTCACAATGGGCGTCAGTGACAGTGTCAAAGCGACGAATTTGATCAAACCGAAATTTGTAATGCCGACTCATTTCAACACTTGGCCGCCGATTGAGCAGGATTCCATGTCCTGGGCGGCCAGGATTCGTGAAAACACAGCGGCCGAGCCAATCGTGCTGGAGCCGGGCGGCTTCCATAAATTCAGTTAAACATTGTTGCGTTCGATTGCGTAAGATAAGTTGTCTCAGAATTGACCAGAGTTTGCGGGGCGCAAATTAAAGAGGGAAAAATGGTTTTCGATCGATCAAGAATGGTGATGTGGATTTGTGGCTTGGTAGTGTTTTCTTTGCAAGCCAGCGACAACTGGCAACTAGCCAGCGCGCAGGAGAAAATTGCCCTCCGCTATCAGTTTGCGGAAGGTGACGAATTCAATGTTCAGCTGGGACAGGTGACGACCATCCAATCGGACTTGAACAAGAACAACATCGAGTCCACTGAAGACGTTACGGTTTGGATGAACTGGAAAGTCGATTCGATCAAAAGCGGCAACGCGACGATGACCTGGAAATTCAATCGAGTCAAATCCAGGTTCTCGACAATCAAAAAAACTCGCGAAAGTAGCGAGTCGCCGATTCCTGATGTTGTCGAATTTGATACGGACGAAACAGCTGAACCTGAGAAAGTAGCCGCTCGAAAGCTTTGGAAAGGCGTACAGCCGTTGTTGGGGCAGCCCTTTCAGGTCGTGATGAATGATCGTGGGCAGGTCGAGTCGGTGACGATTCCGGACGACACGATGGAAGTGTTGCGGAACTTTTCCGGCTCGATGCGAGTCCGTCGTCTGATGACCGATGATGGAATCCGCGAAATCCTGGGGCAAACCGCCTGCATTTTCCCCGAACAGGAAGTCGCCAAAGGGGAGGGCTGGTCATTCGATCGGGAATTCGAAATTGCCGGCGGGCAAGTCCAGCAAAAATCCACTTATACTTTTCAGGGCGCAAGTGAGTCAGAGTCGGGCAATGGTTTGTTGGTGGAAGTCAAAGCTCAGTCCGATCTGAATTCCACGGTTGATGATGGACGTCCTCGCCTGGAAATTCTGGAACAGGATTGCAGTGGTCAACTGTGGCTGGACGAGGAGACGAATATCGTAACCAGTGGCAAGGTGACCTCGAACATGAAAACCGTTTCGCCGTATCGGAATATGCAGATCAAAGCCGAGATGTCGACCGAGTTAACGATCGCGATCCAGAAACAGTAAGACACGAATTAGTCGCACGCGAATCAGTCGCACGCAAATCAAGCAGTGCGATCAGGATTCAGAAGCGGCGGAGTCGCCGGCAGGTTGCTGGTCATCGGGAATCCGAATTTCGACTTTGCCCTCAACAATTCGGGTTTCGTAAGTCTTGGTTTGAACTCGAGGATTATCGCACCAGGAACCATCGCGGACGTCGAATTGCCATGCGTGAAGCGGGCAAGTCACGATATAGTCTTCAAAGTATCCCACCGAAAGGCTGGCGGCCATGTGCGGGCAAGCGTCAGCAATCGCATGAATCTCTTGCCTGGTGCGAAACAGTCCAACAACGGTCTTGCCAACGACGAATGATCGCCCTTCGCCATCGGGAATTTCGCTGAGTTCACATACAAACTGAAAATCTGACATGGGTTGACGCTGCCTTACTCGGGTCGAAAATTCAGGTCGAGCATAATTGATTTAATTGAGGATGGGAATGGCCGAAGACAATCAAGGCCCCGGTTCAAAAAACTCTGCCGCCGAAAGTAACTCGACCGATATCTCGCTGAGTGATTTTCAGGCACTGATCAAGAAAATGTACTACGAAAAGGATGTGGCTCGAGGAGTCGAGGGCACCTTTATGTGGCTGATGGAAG
>CAZOXC010000285.1:0-5103 GCA_964583205.1 uncultured Pirellulaceae bacterium
ATCTCACAGAAATTAGACACTATGATGAACTGAGTCGACCTGTGCTCGTTGTAGATCCAGAAGGGACTTTCACAAAAACTGAGTATGATGTCAGGGGGTTGGTTACTGCAGAAAGCGTTGGCACCTCAGAAGGCAACTTGCAACAAGTATATAAGCGCGAAATCGATCTGCTCGGTAATGAGACTTTCCGTAATGAACATGTTGGAAAGACTGGGTATAACCCGTCTAAAAAAGAACAGACCCGTCAAGTTCGAATAGATCGCGATTGGCGAGGCCGAGTCCTATCATCCCGCCGTGACGAGTCCTTTCAATTTAAAAACAATTTCGCCGAAAATACGATCGATGTGCCATTCTCGACGACCAATTTCAATGGTGGAACAGAGGCGGTCGAGATCGTTAAAAATCACTTTGATCTTCGAGGACAAGTCTACCGAGTCTCCAAAAGTGACAATACCGGAAAAATTGACAGTTTTATTGATTACTGGCGAAACAATGATGGGACAATCCTTCATACAGTAAATGGAGGGTCTGGACTCGTCGAAGAAAAACTGATCGACGGTTTGGGGCGAACCTACAAAGAACGGGTCCTGCATATTTCTGATCCAGAAGTGGAAAAACGCGTAATAGGCCGACCAATCAGAGCCGAAAGCGATTCGATCAATGTTATCCAAAGAAACGAACGGCAATTTGATACACAGAACAATGTTATTTGGTCCCGTTCGGCCGAAGGTGGCCAAGATGACCGGGCTCCCAAATATTTTGATCAAGTTACAATTGTCAATTGTGCCTGGTTTGATCCACTGGGCCGAATGAAGGCTAACGCAAATTATGGAACAGACTCTAACCGGAAAGCGCGTCCGCAAACCATTCCGGCATCTTCGAAATATAATGCTTTCGACAAGTACGCCAAAGGTGTTCAGGTTACGCGATACTCGTATAACAAAGCAGGACATCTTGAATTTCTACAATCGCCTGGTTTTGTAAAAGGAGAAAAAGGAAATCACCAAACGTTTTATGATGATCTTGGTCAAGCAGTCAAGCAAATTGAATCCGCTAATTCCAACTCAGGCTCAAGAACCACCGAATTTGAATACAACGGAAACGGCCAAAGGCGATTCGTCAAGATTCACAATCCGTCCCAAAAACCTGCGATCCAGACCACAGAATATGTGTACGGTTCTTCAAGACCCTCATCCGATCTGGCATCGAATTCACTTCTTTCAAGTGTCATTTATCCGAACGGCCAGACAACCTTTCTCACGTACAACGCACAAGGTGAAGTTACATCAACAACAGATGCAAACAACACCAGACATGAATTTGCCTATGATGCCCATGGAAGGATCTTGGCCGACAAGGCCTATACTGACCCAGGAATGTTCGCCATTATCAAATCAGTTGATCTTGTAAAATACAAGTACAACGAACAGGGGTTACTTGAGCGAGTCGAAAGTATTGACACTCGCATCAATAATTTGCCCCAGCACCTGATTACTCGAACCTATACAAAATTCGGAGCGACAGAATCGGAGAATCAATTCCACGCAGGGTGGGAACTGCCCGATATCAATGTCAAAGTTGAAGCCAAGTACGATTACGATCTTGCTAACGGACCAACACTCCGCCACCAGCTATTTCCTGGATTAATCGTCGAGCCCATCGAAGCTACCAAAGAAAAAGCTTTTCTCCGCGGGGTAAGATCCTGGAACACCAACTTTCACACCATTGGCAAAATCCCAGATCATTACCGCCTTCTCAACGGCGCTCTCAAAAGAGCCGAATCGCATTCAATGTCATTTGAATCCGCAGGTGTATTTCATCACGAACGCGAGATGGTCAACTTTGGATACTATGGCATCGGCGATGTTGCTTGGCAAACCTTGCACCGTAAAAGCATCTCGTCTTCATCAAATAGTGTCGACGCGCTTGGTAGAAAGAACGAGGTTGTTTGGAGAGATGTATTCAAAGAGTTGGAGCGAGATCGATCGTATATTGACACATCCAACAACGTGACAGTCCAACTGAGAGGCAAGGAAGCGACATATCCAAAACTATATTCAGAGACCGGGCAGGACGTATGTAGCGAATACGACCAACTTGACCGCTTGTCATCACATCGACGCGGTTCATTGACAACATCTGAAAGCGGTTGCGTTGCCACTGAAACGAATGTCGCTGAAGAGTGGACCCAGATGGACACGGCCGATAATTGGATGAGTTACCAAAAAACCGACAATGAAATTCCCCAGTCGTCAGTAAACCAGCGCCGTGAACACTCAAAAATCAATCAAGTTCAAGTTATCGGTGGTAAAAATCCCTGGGCAACTCCCAAATATGATGCTGTCGGCAACATGATTGAGATGCCAGATCCAAAACAGCCTATTGACAATGAAGGAAATCCGCGAATTCTGAAGTGCTATTATGATGCCTGGAATCGATTAGCAGAAGTTTACAATCAGCTCGATGAATTGGTCGCCAAGTATTTCTATGACGGACTTGGCCGCCGAATCGTCAAACGAACACCAAATCCTGATGGCGAGTTTGATGACAGGCACTATTACTACAACATAAGTGGGCAGGTCTGTGAAGAACGAGTCAATCAGCGACGAGCCAAAAATTTAAGACCACTTGATCCGAAACTTCCAGAACGACAATTCTTTTGGGGCCGTGATGACCGCTTGGTCTTTGTCGACATCGCTGAAGAAGCGTTTGAAGACGGTGTTTCGTACGCAAAACTGGCGCGTCGCTTGTATCCGTTTGTAAATCATCTCGGCAGTACCTTGAGTGTAGTTGAGGACATCGATACCGACGACAAACTCGTTCGGCGCTACAGCTACGATGCCTACGGACGAGTCCGTCTTTTGGATTCTGACTATCAATTTCTCCAACTTGATGATCCTCATCAGGACGACGATTTTCTTTACGCCGGGCTGCGTTATGACCACGAAACGGGACTTTATCACACTCACTATCGTCAGTATCATCCGCTCCTGGGCACTTGGGTGGGGCAAGATCCGGAAAGCAATTTACCGAATCTCTATACCTATACGGGTAACAACCCGGTCAACCGAGTCGATCCATTAGGGGCCGACTGGGAAGACTTGTTTACCTGGGACCGATTCTTTGATCGCGTCGTTGATCCCCTTGATCAGCTTGTCGCCGGATACGGTCATGCTTTTACTTTAGGGGGGACAACAAATTTCCGCGAACAAGTGTGGGGTGATTTCGCGACGAGAAATCACCGAGGTGATATGTTCCAACTCGGACGAGGGCTCGGTTACGCCAGTTCTCTCGCATTATCGGGAGTTATGGAGGTTGGAGCCTACTTGCCGGCAGTAGGGCTTTCGAGTAGACTATTAGGTGTTGGCCGCCGATCGAGTATTGGACATGCCCCAAGGGTGCGAGGCATCTCACGGAATGCCACTGGATTGATCCGTGATGCACAAACGGGGATTTCTCATGCTTCACCAGCGTTCAAGGACCTAACTCCCGGTGCAAAGCGGATAGTCTCTCACCTGTCGAAACGACGGAGCTTGAAGGTAGGTAGTTCAGTTGCAGTTGAGGATCTCCGTCAAGCATCACATTTCCTTGGTCGCGAATTGGGCGTTGCCCGGAACAAGGGGCGTCTTTTCATAAGGCGCGGGATTTCGGATCGAGTGACATTTCGGCCGGGAGATCAACCACTAGTTCACACTCACCCAACGTTTGTAACCCGAAAAAGCCACTTCCAGCGATACGATATTCCAAATGCCGACGACTTTATCGAAGCGGTCATTGACCTTTCCGGTGAGGTCACTCATTTCAACCGGACAGGTATAATCAGGTCTCCTCAAGTGTCACCGATCGTAGATGGAGTAATTCGATGAGGATACCTAATCACGCGTGTTGTTTTTGCGGATTGCCAGTACTAAGTATTGGCGACCAAGACGTATTTTTGGATCCGTATTGCTTTCAAGATGAAGAAAGTGACCACCAAGCTGAAGAGCAAGGCATCTTGGGTTTTGCGCACTCCGTTTGCCTCACGCAGAGCAAGTGGTGTCAGTTCTGGAGAGATCGGCGTATTGGAAATTTGGTAGGCGACCGAGGATTTCAGTTGCTCGACAACCCACCAAACCTCATGGCACGTGACCAAAATTCCAATCGACTTGCAATTATTCGAGAAGGGGCATCCGTTTGGCTTGACAATGTGCCCTCGGCGATTGAGAAAACGACCGTGATGTGCTGTACCGAAGTTGTTTGGGATTTACGTAGTCATTGTCAAATAGCTGAGTATATCGCGACGAAACTGAAGAATTCAGGTGAACTGGACTTAACGGAAGTTGTGTTGAGATTCGCTGAACTACCATCGCATGGTAGATACGACTTATCAAGAATTCGTGGCACGGTGCGTGCGTATACCGACGATAAGGGCGAAACGCTTGATGCACTCATGGAAAATGTTTTTGGCGGAGAGGTCGATTGTTTGGTAGAGCTAAGTTTGAGCGAAATTGAAATGTTGCGTGAAGTGGCAGTCGTTTAGTTTTCGTCTCTACCGGATTTACTCGCCCCAGTTAGAGGACTGGATGCGATTCCCAACGTAAGCTTCCCGGGGAACGCAACTGACAAAATAACGCGGGCCCAGTTCCGTAGTTTCATGCAGACGCAGAGAAGGACAGGCATAAACTTGATTGACAGTATTGTCTCACGACGGTAGTTTCTTGTTTCCGGCGAGGATTTGCCGTTTTTTTGTGAGAAGATTGCAATGACGACTGCTCGAAATCAATTGGTGGATATAAACGTTACGCCCTATTACCACTGCATTTCTCGCTGTGTGCGGCGAGCCATGCTCTGTGGAGAAGGATTTGAACACCGAAAACAATGGATCGAAGATCGAATTGAACTGTTGGCCGAAAACTTTGCGATCTCGGTCGGTGGTTTTGCCGTGATGGACAATCACTTGCACTTGCTACTTAGGCTGGATTCTGAAGAGCTGAAAAACTGGTCCGACGAGGAAATTGATAAAGGACAGGCTGTAAACGTATTGCGGAGATTCTCAAAATTCGGTAGACTCTTGTTTTTGACGAGGATCTGCCGTTTTTTTGTGAGGTTTTGATGACGACTGCT
>CAZOXC010000286.1:0-5089 GCA_964583205.1 uncultured Pirellulaceae bacterium
ACGATGAACCTGGGCGGAATCAAAACCAGCCCAGCAGAACTTGAGCGAGTCATGAATCGGATTGACCCAATTCGGGAAACGGCGGCGATCGCGGTCGCGGATGAACTTGGGCCCGATCGCCTGGTTGTGTTTACGGTGCTGGACAGAGACGTCGCTGCAGATGAACTGGTCAAGGAAATGAATTTGCGACTCAAACAGGAACTCAACCCGCTATTTCGAGTCAGCCAGGTGGAACTGGTCGATTCATTACCCAGAACTGCTTCCAACAAAGTCATGCGGCGAAAATTACGCGACCGGATCGTTGGCAATTCATAATTTCAAACCTGAAAAATCGCCCGGCAGCACTCTTTGCGGGAAAATTGAATGAGTTGGTGAGTTTTTCAGGTTGCAATTTCGGATTCAGCATATCTAATCGAGTATCAACTCGGACCCACCTTATACATTTGTTCATGTAACCTCAACTCGACAGGTACAATCATGAGTCATGACGAATTGACTCCCCGCCAGGCGGCAGTTTTCAAATTTATCAAACGGCTAATCGACAAGCGCGGATACGGCCCCACGATTCGCGAAATCGGCGAAGAATTCGATATCAGTTCGCCCAACGGAGTCGTCGGCCATTTACGAGCCCTGGAAACCAAGGGCGTTATTGAGAGAGCCGACTACAAATCACGAGGCATCCAGCTTTCCCGCGAGTACAAAAAGGAAACATCGGGGCTGCCTTTTGAAGGAATCATCTCGGCAGGCGCTTTGCTGGAAGCCATTCCCCAGAGCCGCCGTATCAACTTCGACAAAATGATGGGCCGCAAAGGAACCTATGTACTGCAGGTTGATGGCGAGTCCATGATTGATGCTCACATTTGCGATGGCGACTATGTGATTGTTTTGCCCAAGCGAACAGCTAACTCGGGCGACATTGTAGTTGTCGAAACAGGTGACGGCGAAGCCACACTCAAATACTGGTACCCTGAAAAAAAACGGATACGCTTGCAACCTGCCAATAAACGAATGAAACCGATTTACACCAAAGATGCTCGAGTCTCCGGGGTGGTCGTCGGCGTAGTGCGCAACTTGCGATAGTGCCAGGGCTGGTTCCGGCGAGGAACTTGGAAATCGACTCTGGACAGGCTACCAGTCTTTGGGCGGGATTTGTTCGAACTCTTGCAACTTCATCTCAGTTTTCGCAGCAACTGAAGGATGAACATAAAACGAATCGTTGCGAAAGTTTTTCACAAACAAGTATCCATTGTCGAATAGCGTCTGGTTAACAACCGGAGTCGGACGCTCAACGGTAATGCAGTTGAATTGATACAAGTTGAATCTGAAGTCGCGGATAATCCGCTCCTCGCAACCTTCCACGTCCAACGACAAATAGTCGATGACGGGCGGCGCGTTGTGTTTCTTCAAGATCGCTTCCAGGCGAAACGCAGGAACCTCGATAATCTTTGCCTGTTCAAGTTCGTTTCCTCGAGCCCCCGGGCTGTTGTCGGTGTCATCCGCGACCACGCCACCCAATTGCCCGTTGTCGATCCGGAACTTGACCTGTTCGCGCCGATCGGAAATTGCGGCGGACTCGAAAGAACAGTCTCGGTTCTTGACCAACTGAGCATAAAACTCCGGATTCGGTTCGATGCACAAACCAGTCCAGTCGAATAAATTTTCCAGGGCGTAGGTATTGCTGTGAGTCACTCCATCGGCGGCCGCCAGCTCAACGAAATAGCCGTTGCGTTTTCCTGGCAACGCTTCTTCGATCACCCAACGATCCTGAAACTTCTGGCTCTTGTAGGGCCCCGGTTTCATGGTTGGCCTGCGGCGGGCAGGATTTCGTTTGGGTCGATTGCCGGGCGCGAGAATTCCGCGTTCTTGAGAATTGTCGAATTGCGATCCGTGCTGATTGGCCATTGGCGTCTCCAGTTTGCGCCGAATCGTCGTGTCCTCGGCGAGTAGCGGCAAGCATAGCAAGGCTACAGATTTGCTGAGGCGCCAATTCGGCGAATGCTAGCGAGACCAGCCGCTATGCGTTGACAATTTTTCCGACCGTGATTGTCTCGTGAACACCGGGCCAGAATTCACTGTCAACGACCATCACCAGTTCGTCGCCTGGATTGATGACGTTCGCGTTGGCCTGTTCCTGACAAACGCACTTGGAAAAATAGTCAGTGATTTCTTTTGGCGAATTGAGATGTTCGTGATAGACCGGAACGATGCCCCAAAACAGATTCATCCGGCGGGCGACTGCCAGTCGGTTGGTAATTGCAAAAGTGGGAATGAAATCGCGCTGTTTCGATTTTGTCAAAGCAGCTTGGCCACTGGGCGTGGCGATGGTCACGCAGGCCGCGTTGATTTTCTTGGCGATCTGGGCCGCTCCAAAAACGACTGCATTGGAGATACTACCCTCATCCAACTTTCCGGATAGTTCCCGGGATGGACTGTCCTGCAATTCGTTTTCGGTTTCACGCATGATGCGCTGCATGAGTTTAACAACGTGAACGGGATGGTCACCCACAGCGGTCTCGCCAGACAGCATGCAGGCATCGGCACCGTCCAGGATCGCATTGGCGACGTCACTCACTTCGGCTCGAGTCGGTTGTTTGTTGTGGTGCATACTTTCCAGCATTTGAGTTGCCACAATCACGGGTTTGCCCAGTTCCTGGCACTTGGCAATGATCCGCTTTTGCGCCAGCGGCGTTTTTTCGATTCGAATTTCGACGCCTAAATCACCTCGAGCCACCATCACCGCATCGGTGGCGGAGATAATACTGTCCAGTGCATCAAGCGCTTCAGCTTTTTCGATCTTGGCCACCACGAATGCGTCCGAGTTCTCCGATTTCAACAGTTGTTTGAGCTGCTGTATCTCTTGTTCATTCCGAACGAAGCTCAGGCTGACAAAATCGATTTGGTTTGCGGCCGCCCATTTGGCATTGTCGATATCCACTTCGCCCAGCGCGGACACTTTCAAGTCGACACCCGGCAAATTGACACCGCGGCGGGAACGGATTTCGCCGCCATCGACGACTCGGCATTCAACTTTGTCGCCGTCGTTGGAAATCACTTCCAGACGGACCAGGCCATCGCAAAGGATGATCTCGTTACCAACTTTGACTTCGTCCACCAGGCCGGCATAGTTGCAAGTGAGTTCCATAGTGAAAGAAGACACCTCGCCTCGCACGAACCAGATTTTGGAATCCGGCTCGACTCGGATTGGATCGGTATGCAATTCTCCCAGGCGGATTTTTGGTCCGGCCAGGTCGATTAGAATCGCAGCGTGAATTTCAGCCTCAGCCGAGGCTTGGCGAATTCGGTCGACTGCGGTTTGATGGTCTTCTCGACTTCCGTGGGCCATATTGATGCGGAATACGTCGACGCCTTCCCGAATCAACTCGGTCAAAATATCGATCGTGGCGCAAGCTGGCCCAACCGTGGCGACGGTCTTGGTACGAGTTAACTGTTCGAGACTTGGAATTTGATTCATGGGTAACCTTTCGTTCGCAAGATTTTTGCGAATTTGGCAAGTTTCTACCACGGGTCTCGTTGCTGGTAATAAGATTCCAATCGACTAAGATGGCCTTACTAATTGAGAACTGTCAGTTGAACTTGTGAGAATTCAGATGATCAAGCCCGACCAATCGAGCAAGCAAATAAATCCAGATCGGCGTGATTTTGTGAAAACTTCTGCGGCACTGGCCGCAGCTCCTTTAATTTTGAAAAACCCACTTTCAGCAACGACTTATCGTGCTAACGATCGAGGTGTGCTGGGGTGCATCGGTACCGGTAGCCGCTGGGGAGCCGTTGGACCGGCAGCCGCAAATTTCGCCGATTGCGTGGCGGTTTGTGATGTGGATAAAAACCACGCTGAGAATGCCGCCAAACGGATGGAAGATCAACAAGAAAAACGACCGGAAATTTTCGAGGATTACCAGAAGATCCTGGAGAACGATGAAATCGATGTCGTGACCATTGTGACTCCCGACCACTGGCACACCAAGATGTCCATCGAAGCCATGCGGGCAGGCAAAGACGTTTACTGCGAAAAGCCACTCACATTGACCATTGAAGAAGGCCAGCAAATCTGCCAGGTGGTTAAAGAAACCGGACAAGTCTTCCAGGTTGGTACCCAACAACGAAGTGAGATGGGTCTGCGATTCCTGCAGGCAATCGCTCTGATTCGTGATGGACGCATCGGTGACATCAGGCAAATCCATGTGGCAATCGGAGGAGCACCTACCAGTCCGGCCATTCCAGTTACCGAAGTTCCCGCGCACATAAATTGGGACAAGTGGCTGGGGCAGGCTCCCATGGTCGATTTCCGGGACAACGGAAAGAACCGTCGTTCACACTACGAATTCCGCTGGTGGTACGAGTACTCGGGCGGAAAGATGACCGATTGGGGTGCTCACCACGTTGATATTGCCCAATGGGGTCTCGACCAACTTGGTGAAGGCCAGGGACCAGTCTCAATTGAACCGGTAGAGGTCGAACATCCCACAACAATGGTGAACGGTATGCCGACCGAAAGTGATCGCTACAACACTGCCACGAAATTCAACGTGAAAGTGATGTTTGGCAACGGAGCACAAATGAACATTCGTAACGATTGCAAAGACCTGGGCTTCGATAACGGAATTCGGTTTGAAGGAACCAAGGGTCGATTCCTGGTCAACCGTGGAAAAATTGTCGGTAAACCTGTTGAGGATTTGGCCGAATCCCCCCTTCCTGAGGGTTTGATGCAAGAGGTTTATGGGGGTCGTGAGCCCGGAAACCACATGAAGAATTTCTTCGATTGTATCAAGGTCCGGGAACAACCCATTTCTGACGTTTTTACACACCATAAAGCTATGACGACTTGTCATTTGGCTAATATCGCGATCCGGCTGAACCGAACATTGAATTGGGACCCCAAGTCCGAGCAGATTGTCGACGATCCCGCTGCCGCGAAATGGGTGGGTCGAGAACAGCGAAAAGGCTATGAAATTGAGGTTTAGCGTGGATTACTCCCTTAACTGAAATTTAACGCAATATTTGCCTAAAGGTCCTAATCAGCCGTTAAAGATAAGCTACAATTGCTCGCACATCTTGTGACATACCCCCC
>CAZOXC010000287.1:0-5074 GCA_964583205.1 uncultured Pirellulaceae bacterium
ACGCGACATCTGACTCCTCCTTGAGCATCTGTGGTAAGAAACTCGGGAAGAATCTTAGGTGTCGTTTTTTATGCAAATACCAATTAAGGGATAGAGCCTAGCCTGGGAAGCGGCCGATCAAACAACTCGAGACAAAACGGCGCCGGCGCCGGCGCTGCAGCGCGCAGTGCAGCACTTTTTCAGTCTGCAACTTTCCCGAGCAGGTCGGGAGCTTGATCAAGCATGGATGACGGCGGCTGGAGTCAGTGAAGATGATTGGCAGGCACAGGTTGTTCGATTTGGTGTGCAAACCAGCCCGCCGGTGTTCGACAAAAACCCTGACCGCTTGCAAATCAAGTTCGCTCCTTTCTACGGTGACCCGGGTGCCTTGGCAGATCATCTTGGCGAACAAGGTTTGTTGCGTGTCAAATTGTCTGGACCGAACGAATGGTCTACTCAACAGTCGTTTACGGCCGACCAACTGGCCGGAAATCGCATCACATACAATTTGCCGGAACTGGTTTTCAACGAAGCAGATTACCAGGTTCAATTTGAGCTGGAAGATGGAGATGATGCGACAAGTATTCCCGGTTCGATATTCAGCTATGTGAAAGACTTTTCTGTTCGGCTGGAGTCGCTACAGGAGGTCGTGCCGGAGTTGCGAGGTCAGATCGACGATACATTATTCGCGACGGTGAAAGAGTCAGTCGAATTACTTGAATCGATCAACCGTGGCACGTCTCAAGAGATCGACTACCCGGTGCATCAGATCCTGAGCCTTGCTGAATCCATTGTTGAGAAACCGGATCAAGCTTTTGAGTTGCTGGCCTCGGCAGCCCGGGCAACCGATTGCTGGATGGCGCTTGGTCAAAAGCGCAAACGAGTGCAGATTCGAGTCCGCGCGCCGAAAGCTGTTGGCGAGAAGTTGCCGGTTTTGTTTTTGTTTCACGGTGCCGGTGGCAGCGAAAACATGTTTTTCGAAACGTATGGCGCCGGCAAGTACGTCCGGATGGGTTTGGAACGAGGCTACCTGGTGGTGGCGACTCGCGCCGGACTCAGCGGCGTCTCTCTGGAAGTACCACAGATGCTGGATGAGCTTGAGAAGCTGTATTCGATTGATCGTGATCAAGTGATGGTTGTGGGGCACTCGATGGGAGCCGGCGAAGTGATGCGGCAAGCGATCGCTAGTCCGGATCAAATCAAAGCCGCGGTTGCGCTTGGCGGTGGTGGACGAATCCGCGATGCGGAAACCGTATCTGGTATCAAGTGGTTTGTGGCGGCTGGCGAGCTGGATTTTGGACGTCGCGGTGCGATGGCGCTGCATCGCAGTCTCGAATCGGACGGCGTCGACAGCGTATACAAAGATTATTCTCAAGTGGAACACATGGTGATTGTGCAGGCAGCGGCCGAAGATGTGTTCGGTTTTTTGAATCAGCTTTTGCAGAGCGACAACCGGTGAGCCGATACAATTCCTGCTTGTTGGAAATGCCCGAATTCATTCCAATTCTTTCGCAGGTCTGATTAGTTGCCAATAGAACTCTGGTAGTCTCGAGCTATTTTCAATATTTCGTCAATATAATAGTCGCGGACAAGTGCATTGAAGCGACGTAGGTTGTTAGCCGAAGAGTCAGTCGCTTCCTGTGCAAAATTGCTTCGGCTAATTTGGACCAGCAACCGTTTAAAGTCTTCACTCTTTCCGATTCGATCGATGGACGATTGCCTTATATTGCTTAGCTGACCATCGGTGATTGGTAGTTTCTTTGTTGAGTAGCCGGAAGCTCTGAAAATTCGGTCAAACTTCGGCCAATCGCTAATGATTTGTTGCTCGATATGGTCGGTTAGATTGGGCAAGACAACATCTGACAAGACCCCTCTCTGCTGAAGACCGTCGCCATTGGGTCGAAAGAAATTTCGTTTAAACGCATCTGACAAGTCCGACCCTTCAATAAGATTCTGGCCGACGATACGGAGACTGCCACCCTCGGAAATAATTGCCTGCCGACCTTGTGAGCTCGATGTCCCCACGATCAGCCCACGTGCATTATCTTGTATTGCTGCCGCGAACACCTCACCGCCGCCACCGGTGAAACGATCTTGCAGCACAACTAGCGGTAGTCTCGAAAATTCACGATTCACAGTATTGTAAGACGATATGGTTCCATCAGATTTCTTGTATTGAAAAATTGGAATCCCAATCGGCAGAAACAAATCTAACGAATCAATGATCTGGTCTTGGAGACCACCTTGATTGTGTCGCAAGTCAAGCACTATCGCTTGCGTATGGTTTGTCTGAAATTCATCCACTATTGATCGAAGTTCATCCGCGGTTTTCGAGTTGAATTGCGGAATTGATACAACTCCAATTTTGGCTCCCTCGATTTCAAACACAGTCCCTCTTGCAGAAAGCGCTCCCTCGCTTCCCAGCGATGTTCCATACTCAATTGTTTTTCTATTTAGTCGTCCGAGTGCCCAGTCAGCGCCGCGATTGTGCAAAACCGGGAGTTGGCCATTTGAGCTCAAGTTGTCAAATACATAATCATTGGTGCGCTTTCGAACAAAGTAGATCAATCCATCTAATGTCAGCTTGTTGTCATCATAGTAACTCGAGTTGGCTTTCCCCTCCAGAAACTCGGCAAGGTGTTTTGAGAAAACACTCTGTTCGATCTTGTCATGTTCCCAGCTAAATTGCTCACTCTCACACGAGTACAAGACTGCCATTCCACCGGGTATGCTTTTCCTGCTTTCATGAACACTCTGTAGTTGGATCTTTCTCGCAGACGAACGCCGCTGGCCTTCATCGGACAGTGGATCATTGCGACAAGCATCGATGATCAGCAGTTTTCGCCTGGCTTCCGATTCATCGAGGATTTCTATCAGTGAACTTATAGGAATCAGTGTAGATTTGTCTTGGAGTGATGCGGATTCCGGGCAAAAGTAAGTTTCGCGAACTCCGGAGTCGAGTACTTCGTCATCTGAAAACTGGACTCCATGGCCCGACAAACTAACAATCAAAGTATCGTCAGGTCCACAACTGCTGGCACGGTTCTTTATGACGGAGACGATGTTTTTTGCATTTGATGGCTTCAGTGAAGCATCATCAGAATCGCGAGTTACTTTAGTAGTTCGAAATCCAAGGTTGCCAAATGCGTCCGCGAGTCTTTCAGCATCTTCATCAGCGAACTCCAAGTTTTCAAAGGTGTCTTTGTTGTAAATTTCAACTCCGACCAAGACAGCATATTTGTCTTGTCCTTGGATTGGCGGATTGATTAGGAAAACCGAAGCCAACAGACAAGTGAAACAAAAACGCATGAATTCTCTCCAGTAAATCGACTGCTGAATTATAAACGTCTAAAAGCACTGGTTCTTCCAACAATTTGAAAAAAGATCTGACAAAATGTACCCAGAGTCTTGAACGACGATCCCATTTACGGTTGCTTCGATCTCTACAGCCGCATCAAGTTTCGGGCTATCGTCACCATCATCCACACCAGAATTACATGGATCCATTGAAAAGATACAATTCATATCGCAATTTTGATTGAGTTCACTCTCCTTCCTTAACAAGGCCAACAAAGTGCAGATACTGAATTAGTCGCCAAGCGATTCAAAGATACGGATAGCCGCTACGCATGTTTCGCGCAGAGTATAATGATGTTGATGTGGTCGAGGCGCCAGTTTCGTTTCGGGCAGGTGGCAAGCATCACGAGTACAATCTTGGCCGACTTTTTGGCGAAGAATAAGTCAGAATGAAGTAAGTAAAGAAGGTAGAGTGAATCGAAATCGTTCTCTTTAATCGACAATATGACTGAGCAACATTCACATCATCGAAAGGAGGAACGCCTCGACGATTGCACCAGCGAATCACGCGTTGAATACTGTCCTCGCTGCGTTTCGAGCGAGGTCGATGAAGTGTTCAGTTGGTGGACGATGTTGGGAATTGTGTTTTTTTGGCCCTTGCTTCCGGTCAGGCGAAAGTATTGTTGTCGTGAATGCGGCAATCGGTGGTCTCGATTTCGCTGGTAAACAGGTTGGACTGTTCTTGAATGAAGGTTGAACCAGGGTTCAGAAGCGCCTGGATGAATCGAAATTGTTCGGGCCAATGTTAGATGAGACTAGCTGCTCAAACTGACCGTTTGTAGATTGGGCACTCCTGCCCGACTCGCTAGTTGATCAGCAAGTTAATGGTCTTACGCGTTTCCAGGAATCTTGTGCATAAACAGTACTGAAGGTGGTTCTAAGCAAAAGCGCCATTCCATAGTAGGATGAGAAATCCAAGCCCACCAGTAACAAGAACCAGGATTACTATTGCCGCGATCTTTTGGCCAACGCCCCACTGCATCAATTCACCGGTTTTGAAATCCAGTTGATTCATATAAATGGGTCCGGTCAGTACTAAAATACAAACGACTACGACGCCGATAGTTGCGAGGATACTCAACGGAAAGAGGATTGGGACGTATCCGACAACAACCGAAGAAATAATCTGTGCGACGATCACGCCACCACAGAATTCCTGGCGACGAAATATCGGTAGTTCTTTGTACTTTCGTTTTGCGTTTAAAAGTTTCTTCGCAGGAGACTCGCCATCGACGGGCGCTGGGGAGTTCTTGTCCATAGTTCGGCTCGGTATAGACGGTGAAACGATCTTTATTGCAACATCAAGTGTATCAGTTGCCGCACCTTGAAACCTGCAGAACTGTGAAATTCAAAAAGTGCTGCGTGACCGTGGCTTGTTGCGTGAAAGAAGAGTGGAAAAGTTGGGTAGAATTACTTACTCGATTGCGCTGCTTATGCGTTCATAGCCTTTCGTTTTCCTGGCTGGAAGATTCCCGACGCCTCGGATCCGGATAAAACGAAACAGCAAAACGAAGCTCAACCCAAAACACCACCATCAAACGGCAACGACTGGCTTAGTGCCAGGTTAAGCAAGCCATTTCTTGTGTTCCACGATTTGGCACTTAGAGCCGGCAAACAGAGTTCCCACAAAAAAACCCCTCAGTGAGGGGTTGGATGATGGGCCGATGAAATCACCGTATGCAAACAGTGTGAGTGCCACGAATACTTACAATTTTCAGAATCAAAAACTCGGCAAATT
>CAZOXC010000288.1:0-5073 GCA_964583205.1 uncultured Pirellulaceae bacterium
ATCCAGCATTGCTGAGTCTGCAGAATTGGATTCTGGCCGTGGCGCGCGGTTTGAAAACTCGTCACCTGGCACTGCGATACCGGGAGGAGCGAACCTGGACACCGCCGCTGGTTCACCAACGGATCAAGTTGAATCGAATTCGCCAAAAAATCCCTTGAGTGGACTGAAGCTGGCCGCACACGTCGACCTGCCGGATCAAGTGGTCATCTTATATATGGATCGGGAGAAGTTTGAAGAACTCGATCTGGAAATTGTATTCAGTGAAAGCGACTTCGATTACACCGATATGAAATCGTTGGATCGCGAACAGCAAATCAGCACCAAGAACCCTTGTTTGTTAATCGAGTCCCGGCAGCAGGAGCTGGAACAACTGCTGGTGCGAATCGGTGGTGAGAAGCAGATCATTCCGCGCTCGGTGTTTGATTGGAATTTTGATCCGGCCAAAAAAGATGTAGGCAGCATTAATGCTGACGACCTGGGTCCATTCGGGTCGGCCGACATGCACCAAAAGTCTTCCGCCGAAGAGATCTTTGATTCGAAAAAGGGAAATTTTCATCAGCCGACACTCAAAACAGACCAATCAGCCTCGAATCAGGGGCAACCGACCGAGCGTAACCCGGCGAAGTTTGGCGAAGGCGCAAACGATCTGGCTGTGCCCGGTGGAAGGCCGACCGCTCAACTGGTTACTCCTGGCCAGTCAGGCGAAGAGCAGGGCGATGGCAACTCAGAAAGTGACCAAAAGATCAAGACGGTTCTGTTAATCATCCCGTTAAGAGATACCGACTCGGAAAATTCTAACGATCCGGAGTCTGGATCGGACGGCAGCGATCAGGAAAACCAAACCGTTCCGGATATCGGTCAAATGTTTGACCAGGTTTTTTCTCAGCAGCGACGCGAAAACAAATAGTGTAATTCGCGCGTGCGGCGATATTTTTTTTCTTTGAACAATTTTTCAACATCCGATCCCTGGCCAGTGAATTGGCGAGGGATTTTTTATTTCTTGTTGAATTCAGGAATTTCTTAACCACAATGCCATAGCTCGTTTTGAATTCGAGTTAGGACTTGGGAGAAGCCATCGCTTCGCTAGGCTGTTGAGTCCCCAGTTTTTGTTTCGCCGACAAAAGTAACGCAAAAGGAAACGCAACACTAAAGGAATATTATGTCAGGTATCGGTGACGACAAAATTGAACAAGCAACGGAAGTCCCGGCAGTCGAATCGGATCGGAAACTGGATGCTCAGGAAAATCCGATCGAAGATCCAGGCGATGAATTGGATTACGAAAAGATTTCCGAAGATTCAACTCGCTACATCGAAAACTGGCAGCAACTGGTCAGTCAGACCAACTGGGAAAAAGGCAAAATCATCTGCCAGTGGCGGGAATCGGTTTGCAAGCTGCATCCGGAGATCGAATCAGTTTCGGATCGAGCCTGGAGTCAATTGATTGGCAACGTGTCCTCCGAACATGTTGGCAGATTGCGGCGAACCTTTCAGCGGTTTGGCGAGACTCATACCAACTACGACAATCTCAGCTGGACGCATTTCATGGTGGCCACCGCTTGGGACGATGCTGAGATGTGGCTGGAAGGTGCAGTGCAAAACGGCTGGACAATCGATTCCATGCGACGCACACGTTGGGAGTCGATGGGTGCTCGCGACACCGAGATACCTCGTGCAGAAGACGTAATCGTTGAAGAAATCAGCGTAGATGGCGATCAAGCCGTGGCGCGTGGCGATGGCGAAGTGATCGAAGGTCCAATTCTGGAAGGGCCCGATTGGGGCGAGTCCGATCAATCTTCAACCAGCGACCATCAGGCCGACGAAGATGTCATTCAAGGGATTCTTGATTCCGCACCTGAAGAACTGGTCGAAGCCTATCAAGCTCTAACGACGGCAATTGAATCGTGCCGCGAAGAAAACTGGAAAGGGCTGAGCCGACGCCAAGCCTTCAAGCTGATTAACTCGCTGAAAAACCTGGTGCGAAAATAGACTTCGTTTAGCGCCGAAAGTCTCAGCCCTCTGATCGAATCGGTCCATCGAAGCCGGTTCGATACCAGCCGATATCGATATCGGAATCCAGACGCAATCGCATAATGAGTTGAGCAGCGTGGTGCTGCAAATGGCGAATGTTGTACACATGCATTTCGGCACGACTAAAATCATGCCACTCGATACCCGTGTTTCCTTCCAGACTTTCCTGGGAGGAAGCATGCAAGACTTGAGTCGCCTTTGCGCGACAGAATCGAAGATACTCTAAGACAAATTCAGGGGAGTAGGTTCTGACGGGTAGCCGGGACTCCAATTCCTCGTAACCCTCGAATTGCTCGGCATGGGCTCGGTGAAACTCCTGATCCTTGACTGCCTCCACGGATTCGCCGAGATAGACATCGGCAAAGAAAAGTGCGTGAAAGGCGGACTCCGAAAATGGATGATTGCCAGCTTTTCCGGACCAAACCTGTTCTGGACATTGCTCGATCACATCACGAAGTGTTCCCAGCGCGGCTTCGTATTGGCCTAACAAGACAGTTGAAAGAAAGCTGACCGGCACAATGGACCTCGTTTTCGAAAATGAGACTGCGGGATGATCTGGTTGATTTTCGGGATGTGCGATGTCCTGTCCAGTCGTGCACAGTTCAGGTCTGCCAGCTTTTAAGCGGCCCTGGCAGGTTTTAAACTGGAAGAACAAATAATGACAAACCAAACGAGTTGAGGAAACAATCCATGGGAATCAATGTCCCTCTGAATCGAAAACTTCGCATGGCGCTGGTCGGTGGCGGGCAGGGTTCTTTTATTGGTCGAGTCCATTCGATCGCGGCTTGCCTGGACAACCGAGCCGAATTGGTGGCGGGCGCGCTTTCATCCGATCCAGATCGTGCTCGAGCTTCCGCCGCCGATTACAACATCGCTGAAGATCGCGCCTATGGTTCCTATCAGGAGCTGATCGAGCAGGAGAGTAGTCGCGAGGACGGTGTAGATTTTATTTCCATCGCGACGCCCAATCACACTCATTTTGAAATTGCCAAAGCTGCCGTGGAAGCCGGCCTGAACGTGATCTGCGACAAGCCGCTGACCTTCGATCTGGCTCAAGCCGAAGAATTGGCCAAAGCAGTTGCTTCCAGCGACGTGGTCTTCGCGGTCACGCACAACTACACAGGCTATCCGCTGGTTCGCCAAGCTCGAGAAATGATTTTGAGTGGCGAGTTCGGTGAGATTCAGGCGCTCCGCGCATTTTATATTCAAGGCTGGTTGCGGACTCGACTGGAAGCGGAAGAACAAAAGCAGGCCGCTTGGCGCACAGACCCCAAACGGAGTGGTGCCGCCGGTTGCTTTGGTGACATTGCCACGCATGCCTTCAACCTGGGTCGCTACATGACTGGATTGTTGCCCAGCCAGGTCAGCGCCAACTTGTGTACCTTTGAAGCCGGTCGACAACTGGATGATTACGGGACCGCCGTGATCAAGTATCAAAACGGAGCACTGGGAACGGTCACCGCATCGCAAATCAGCCACGGCCGAGAAAACGACTTGTCGATCGAGATCGATGGAACCAAAGCCTCGTTGCGCTGGTGTCAGGAAAATCCCAACGAGATGATTGTGCGCCGCAATGGCGAGCCCCATCAAATTTATACTCGAGATCCCAACGCGCCATTCATGAACGGATCCGGTCAAGCCGCTTGTCGACTACCGAGCGGACATCCGGAGGCATTTTTTGAAGCGTTTGCCAACGTCTACACAGCCGCGTTCGATGCGATTTGCCAACGAGCGTCTGGCGAGTCTTTCGAGAAGAAAGACACGATTTACCCCAACGTTCGCGACGGGGTTGAGGGGATGTACTTCATTGAACAGTGCGTGGCCAGCAGTCAGCAAAACGCTGCCTGGCTGCCGCTTGACCACCAATCTGCCCGTTCGTGATTGATTTTTCCTGAAATCCGTCATGCTTTGTTTCACCGGACCCTTCTGTTGGTTGCCGGAGGCTTGGCTGTTGCTTTACAATAGAAGACGCCGTTCTGAATTCATTGTGAGTTTCGCCGCGGCATTTTGCAGGCACCGCTTAGAGAACCCCTGGAGCGTGAAGCGATATGATTCCTGAACTATTGGCACAAGAAGATTTATCGATCGGTCATTATTTGATGATCGGTGGA
Source organism: uncultured Pirellulaceae bacterium (assembly GCA_964583205.1). Lineage (GTDB taxonomy): Bacteria > Planctomycetota > Planctomycetia > Pirellulales > Pirellulaceae > CALMEE01. The sequence continues at coordinate 4,141 of CAZOXC010000288.1, forward strand.
TTGCTGGTCGGAATCGTATTGATCCTGATCTTTTTTGCCGTCTTCATGTCTTACTTCCGTTGGTGGATCCAGTCGTTTTTGACTCGTGCCGGCATCGGAATTTTTGACTTGGTCGGAATGACTTTTCGAAAAGTCAAACCGGGCGTGATCGTTCCCAGTAAAATCATGGCGGTCCAGGCAGGCTTGGACGATCCGGAAATTACTGGAAAGGCTCTGGAAGCGCATTACCTGGCCGGTGGAAATGTGCCGCTGGTCATTCGCTCGCTGATCGCCGCCAACAAAGCAAAGACCATCAAGCTCAGTTTTCGTGAAGCCACGGCGATTGACCTGGCCGGCCGCAATGTTCTGGAAGCCGTTCAAACCAGTGTGTACCCACGAGTAATCGATTGTCCCGCCAAAGGCTCGGCTCGCGACTCGCTGGATGCGGTGGCCAAGGACGGAATTCAATTGAAGGTACGTGCTCGAGTCACCGTGCGATCGAACCTCCAACAGTTGATTGGTGGTGCGACCGAAGAAACCATTATCGCTCGAGTGGGTGAAGGGATTGTTAGTGCGATCGGTTCAGCAGCCGATCACAAAGCTGTCCTGGAGAACCCTGACATGATTTCAAAAACGGTTTTGGCGAGGCGGCTGGACAGCCAGACTGCGTTCGAGATCGTTTCGATTGATATTGCCGATATTGACGTTGGCGAAAACATTGGTGCTCGATTGAAAGCCGACCAGGCCGAAGCGGATACTCGAGTATTTCGTGCCCGGGCCGAAGGTCGCCGAGCAATGGCGGTTGCTCAGGAGCAGGAAAAACAAGCTGAAATTGAAAAGAGCCGCGCCAAACTGGTAGAGGCCGAATCTGAAGTTCCCAAAGCCATGGCAGAGAGTTTTCGTTCGGGCAGACTGGGAATCCTGGATTACTAAAAATTACGAAATGTCCAGGCC
>CAZOXC010000289.1:0-5058 GCA_964583205.1 uncultured Pirellulaceae bacterium
TGCCGGGGCAGTTCCGGCAACCCGCAAATTTGACGAAGTTGCCGGTGCCGGGTCGGGCAGCCAATTTCTGCTGGCTATTCCGATACCTTCAAATCGGTTCGCAAGCGTTCCAGCTCCTTCATCAATTCAGCTTTAACATCCGTATACTCGGGATCTGTGTAAAAGCTTTTCATCTCCAGCGGATCAACTTTAAGGTCCATCAAATCCCACATGTCGATTTCAAAATCCTGTTGCTCGCGGCGTTCACCGTAATAATGAATCAATTTGTATCGATCGGTGACGACACCATAGTGGGCGGCGACATTGTGCGTACCCAACTGGTAATAGTGGTAATAAAACGACTTGCGCCAATCGGTATCCTCGCCTTTCAGCAGAGGCACCAACGACTTGCCCTGCATGTCGTCTGGAATTTGAACACCCGCCATTTCCAAAAATGTCTGGGCAAAATCAACATTGGAAACCAGGTTTTCATTGGCCGAATTTGCTTTGATCATGCCGGGCCATTGAACGACAAGCGGAGTTCGCAACGACTCTTCAAAAATCCATCGCTTGTCGTACCATCCGTGCTCGCCCAGATAAAAACCCTGATCTGACGAATAGATTACAACCGTGTTTTCATCGAGCCCATTTGCTTCCAGATAGTCCAGAACTCGACCCACATTATCATCAACGGACTGGATGCAGCGCAGATAATCCTTGATGTAGCGTTGGTACTTCCATTTGATCAAATCCTCGCCTTGCAGATTGGCCGCCAGAAACTCTTGATTCTTTGGCTCGTACGCTGCGTTCCATTCTGCTTTTTGTTTCTCGGTCATTCGCTCGAAAAACCGGTTGTAATCGTTGCTACCCTGCTTGTCTTCGTCAGTCCAGACTTTGAGATCGAATCCCAAACGCATATGGTTCTTGATCGTCATCGTCTGGTCGCCCAGCACTGATGCGCGCTGCGAATAATCATCAAACAGTGTTTCTGGTTCACGAATTTTTTCACCGTCAAATGTTGTCAAATGCTCACGCCCTGGATTCCACTCACGGTGGGGCGCTTTGTGCTGGACCATCAACATGAAGGGCTTTTCCGAATCACGTCCGTTCTTCAGCCAGTCGAGTGCCTTGTCAGTCACGACATCGGTGCAATAACCTTCGACTCGTTCTTTCTCGCCACCGGGCAGCAGAAAATCGGGATTGTAATAACTGCCTTGTCCGGGCAGTACACACCAGTCATCGAAACCTGTCGGCTCGCTTCCCAAATGCCACTTGCCATAAACAGCAGTCTGGTAGCCGGCCTTCTGCAATAATTTTGGAAAAGTTTGCTGCGAGCTATCAAAGCGATTACCGTTTCGCATGAAGCCGTTCAAATGCGAATACTTGCCAGTCAAAATCACAGCTCGGCTGGGACCACAAATCGAGTTGGTAACCAGACAGCGATCGAACCGCATTCCCGCATTGGCGATCCGGTCGATATTCGGAGTTTGGTTGATCTTTGAGTCGTAGGCGCTGACGGCTTGAAACGCGTGATCATCCGAGAAAATAAACACGATATTCGGTCGATCTTTGGCGGCTTCTTCAGCCAGACCGGACCGGGCAAGCCCCATCAAGCAGGCGCAGGCCATGATCGTTGTTGTGATTCGACGAAGAGTTATTTCAATTGGCATGAGATTTCCGAATGTTGTTCTGTCCATTTTGAGGTCCGATTATTCCCTCCAAGTTATCAGAAATAACGATCATGCCAATCATTTGGATCTACAGGTGATCAACAATGGATTTCAGGTGCTCGAAAATTGCCAGTTGGTTGCGATTGCAGGGCTAGAATTAAAAGTGCCAGTTGACGATCAAATTTGCGTCAATCGCTCGAATTTTGTCGATAAATCCAATGTATATCGTGCTTCGGCTGCGCGAGTTTTTAACCGAGCTAATCCATGTTGTCCCGCTCTTTCAAATTCGTTGTGACTTTGTTGTCCGTTTTTCTGCTGATCCAATCGGCCGAGGCGTTTCAGGCTGGATGGCATGTTACAATCGATCGCAATCGACCCGTTGATACAACTCAGGACAGTATCAACTCCTCGTGGCGAAGCCTCAATGCTGACCGAGCCCACACGGTTGAAGAACAAGACCATTCACCGATGCCGCCGCCAATTTTTCCATCCGGCGGGAACCGGGGCGCGAACGATCGCAGCCAGCGAAGCTCGTTTGGCGTAAGCAGTTCACAGGATTACGAAGAAATCATCGGCCGCCCCGTCGGTCGCCAGGAAGAATATCAAGAGACCAGTGGCAAAATCGAAGTGATTTACCAACGCTACGACGATGGCAAGGTTCAAATCAAACGGCACGTCATGCAGGATGCTGCTGGCAATTACGTGAAACACGGCGTCTGGCAATTGTTCAATCGACGAGGCCAGATACTTGCGGAAGGTCAATACAACCAGGGCATGATGGAGGGTCAATGGCAACGTTGGCATCAATCCAGTAGCGGTGGTATTTTCAGTTCGGCACCGTTTAACCAGTTCACCGGGCCTTATCTTTCTCAAGCCAATTTTCGTAACGGAATTCTGGATGGGACCTGGACGATCCTCGATAAAAATCGTCGCAAGATCGTCGAGTTTCAGTATCTCAAGGGCCAACGCGAGGGCACCGCTACATGGCATCGAGTCGATGGTATGAAGATGCGAGAAATGAGTTTCACCGATGGCGTTCCCAATGGACAACTCCTGGAATGGAATCAACAGAACAAAGTCACTCGACAAGAAGACTATCTGGAAGGTCACAAGGTCACCGAATCAATTTCCTACTGGCGTCCCAAGCAAAAACAAATTGAAGATCATTATCTGGAAGCCAAACTCGTCGTGGATGGCGAGGACGATTGGTGGAATGCCACTTTCGCTTCTTACACGAATGTCGGGGAACGATTCCGGCACGGCGTTTCCGCTGCCTGGTACGACAACGGTCAACCGAAAATGCGTGGCGCCTACCGCGAAGGGTTGCGCGAAGGACGTTTTTCATGGTGGCATCGCAACGGGCAGCTCGACCATTCGGGTCTTTACCGCGATGGCATGAAGCAAGGCAAATGGACTTGGTGGCACGCTAATGGCATGCGAGCTCACGAAGGGGAATTTGAAAACGATCAGCCGATTGGAACCTGGACCAGCTGGAACGATGACGGATCGCTTAAAAACACGTCAGACGGCCCTGAATTCGAAATCATGTCCGATGCTCCAGCGACCCCAAACCAGAATGCACCGACTCCATCCAATTCTGGAGAACTGACTCCGCCGACCACAGGCTTGGAGATCATCGATGGCGTCCGAGCGACCAACGACGATAGTTTCTAGTCACCGAGTGTTTGTGATATGCTGGAAGCATGATTAACAAGATCACTGTCCTCCGGCCTGTTCAACGGATTGCCGTTTTCTTCAAAACACAAATTTCTAAATTTGTTGTTTGCGCGGCAATCACGTCATATCTATTTGGCCAGATAATCTTCTGCGCAGGTTGTCGCAAAAGTGAGCAACAACGAGTGGAAAAAGGAGTTGAAGACTTTTACGACTATTCAGAAACACTGAAGAACAATTCAGACCCCCACAACACGTCACAACCTGTTGGACGCTAACATAAAAACAAGATTCACAATGTTGTTCATGACCTGCCGTTATGTTTTCGAGAATGTTGTTTGACAAACGCTGCACAAACCTATCGACCAGTAGCGAAGATGAACTATGACAGCCAATCCTTACGAATCACCGAAGTCAAAAGGAACTAGCCTCGTTCTTCCTAAAGTCCCTGGCCGATCGAAAGCGAATCGTTTGCTTCGCATCTCACTGTTGATCCTACTTGTACCGGCGATTTACAACCTTTGGTGTTTCAATTTTATAGCGATCCGGGGCAGTGCCCCAATTCACATTTTTTTTCGCGCGGCAAATGCATTCGGATTCCTATTGATTTCTTTGGCCGCCTGGTTTCTGAGTCTCAAACTATTGGAATTGCTTACCCAAATTCTTCACACCATTTTTGCTCGACATTCCAGGCTTGAAGACTGGAAAGGCGCACTCTATTCGATCCTTGGACGAGCTCCCATCTTGGTGATTGTCGGAGCTGCACTATGGATATTCTGGGTTAGCTCGATCTATATACAAAAAGCAGATTTCTATGCCGTTTCCGTTCCAGTTGGAGTCGCTGGTCACCTCGTAGGAGCGGGCTTGTATCTGCCACTGTTCATTCGTTGGTTCAATTTGGAGAGATCATCGAAACCGGTCGTGAAAACTTAGATAGTAGATTTTCCCATGAATGAGCAGCAAACAAGAAAACGGAAGACAAATACGAATAGTATTTTTTTGGTCAACTCTAAGAACTCGAATCGAAATAGTCGTGCAAGGAAGTACCTGTGGTTGATGAAATTCAGTCCCTTGGTCGCTGCCGTTTTGACAATGATGATCGCGTTACCGTTCATCGGTGTTTTCCCATATATGTTGATGTCGCCGCTGATCTGGATTTGGCCGGAATTGGGTTCAACGGGTGAACTTGTCGAAATTGGTTTTTTGTGGGTTGTGGTCAAGAAGACGTGGCTTTGGCCAGTTTTTTTCCTCTACCTGTTTGCTCTGACATGTTTGCTGATTCTTGCTGCCAGTTTGTTCGAACGTTTTTATCGTGGACTAAAGGTCTTTGTTTTGCGAACGCGGAGGAGTTAGTCGGGTTCGATTATGAAATGGATCAAATCAATTATTTCCAGCAACCGTGAATCTCACCCGCTCAGCGGTAATTGGCGCGGCTTCTACGCAAACAACCATTCGAAATCTCGAATTGAAGTTACACTGAATCAAAAAGGAAACCGGTTGCGCGGTAGCATGATTGACCTCGACAACGTCCACGAATTCGCTTTGGAAGAATTGATGAGGGACGAAGACTACCCGCCCGAAGAAATCTCAACACTGGAAAACGAAATCCGTTCCCAGTTCAACGCTCCAGGCCACGCACCAGTTATTTCTCGAGTAACACTGCCCAAAGACTCATCGGTATATGGTGAAATCAACGATCACTTGGAGATCAAGCTGGTTAAAGAATACATTGGCG
>CAZOXC010000290.1:0-5055 GCA_964583205.1 uncultured Pirellulaceae bacterium
AAATAATTGTGCACAATCTTCAAAGTTTCCAGTCTCCAAGCCCTTGGAGAACCAATAGACTCGCTGCTTGGCGGACCCATGCGTAAACCGTTCCGGTATCGCGTACCCGATAGACTTTTTTTGCAAAGTATCATCGCCAATCTGATTGGCAGCGTTAATCGCCTCACCGATATCTCCCTCTTCCAGGATCTGATAATCGCGCTGCGCATGATGGGCCCAAACACCTGCCAGATAGTCGGCTTGAAGCTCAAGTCGAACAGAAGCCTGATTCGTTGCCCGCTCGTTACCTTGAGCACGAACCCGATCTACGTAACTGGTATAAGCTTCCAGACGCTGGACATGATGAGCGACTTCATGGGCGATCACATACGCCGCTGCGAAGTCACCACCTGCGTTATGGCGTGTTCTCAGTTCCTCAAAAAACGACGGGTCGATATAAATTTGCTGATCAGCCGGACAATAGAACGGACCGACTTTCGACGAAGCGATTCCACAGCCTGACCTGACCTGACCCGAGAACAGGTTCAGCGTGGGTTCTTTGTAGTCGCCACGGCCGTGCTGTTGAAAAATCTTGCTCCAAACGTTTTCTGTATCTTTGAGAACAACCGACACAAATTCTTTGGCCGCGTCATCTCCGGCCCCGCCGTTTCCCTGCGCCTGTTGTTGCCCTTGCTGATCGCCTCCCAGAAATCTCTGAGCGGCTTGTGGATCACCACCCATCAGCACAAAAAATGCCAGCAAGATCACGCCAATCAATCCGCCACCCATCGCAACCTTGGGCCCCGCACCTCGTTGATCAACAACATTTTTGCTCTGCTCTCGACCTTTCCAACGCATATCTATTCCCGCTAAAACTTGCTGTGTAATGTATCAAGCCATTATTAGCCTTATTGTCCTGCAACAAAAGTAGGACAGGCTGGCGGCATTTTCGACGCCTCGCTTTTACGAGGTTTTCTGCATAATTCTGCCAATTGGTGATTCGATCGATTCAGAATTTGTTCAAGTGACATTTCGGTGACAGCAATTGTCTTGATCGTCACCACCTAAGACCTGGACCGCCGTCTCGACTTTCACCACCTGCACAGATAAATTCGATGACAGACAATCGACTCGGATTCCTGTTTCGAGACACAAATCACGACTTAAAAAAAGGGATCAAACATGATCAAAAGGGGACTATTTCAGCCCACTCGCTGGCTGGCTTCGTCGTTGGCAGTTTGCCTGCTGTTCACCTCCAATTCGTTTTCTCAAGATGACAAGGGCATCGAACCCAACAACTTCGACAGAAACGTTCGCCCTCAAGATGACCTGTATCGAGCCGTTAACGGAACCTGGCTCGATGACACAGAGATTCCGGACGACAAATCCAACTACGGATCGTTTTCAGTATTGGCAGACAACGCTGAAATCCAGGTACACAAAATCATGCAGGCCTGCCGTGACGCGGATACCACTCCTGGTTCGAACGCGCAAAAGATTGGCGACTTCTACCTCAGTTTCATGAATCTGAAATCGATCGAGGCCAAAGGCATCGACCCGATCAAAGAAGAACTGGCTCGTATCGATCAGATCGTCAATCACGCTCAAGTCGTCGAGCACTTCGGCTACTTCAACAAAATCGGAGTCAGCTCGCCTTGTGGCTGCGGTGTTCTTGTCGACAACAAAGACTCGTCACGCTATCTCACCGGGGTGATTCAAGCTGGAATCTCGATGCCGGATCGTGACTACTACCTGAAAGAAGAAGAGCGATTCGACGAAGCCAAACAGGCATTGAAAACCTATATCAATGTTTTGTTCGTGGCGACCGGCTCTCCTGCTGGCACTGAAAAGGCCGAAGGCATTCTGGAGCTGGAGAAGAAGATCGCGGAAATCCAATGGTCTCGCACCGAACTTCGCGATGCCAACAAGCGATACAACCTCTACGAGGTTGCCGATCTCGACAAACTGGCCAAAGACATTCCCTGGAATTCGTTTTTCAAACAAGTCGGCGTTGATGGAATCAAACAGATCAATGTGATGACTCCCAGCTTTTTCGAAGGCTTGAACACCGTTTTGATGGAAACTCCTTTGGAAGTCTGGCGCGATTATCTCAAGTACCAATTGCTGGATGCGTTTGCTCCCTTCGGACCAAAAACGCTGGTGGATGCCCACTTTGAATTCCACGACAAAACGCTTGGCGGCGTGCCCGAGCAAAAAGTACGCTGGAAGAAAGCCGTTGAGACAATCGGAAGTCGCGGTGCACTGGGCGACGCCATCGGGGAACTCTATGTTCAAAAACATTTCCCCGAGGAAAACAAAGCCAAAATGGACAAGCTCGTGAACAACCTGCTTTCCGCATTTGGCCAGAGCATTGATGAACTTACCTGGATGACCGACACCACCAAAGAAAAGGCTCGCGGCAAACTTGGTAAAATCACCACCAAGATCGGCTACCCTGATGTTTGGCGAGATTTCAGCGAGCTGGAGATTGTGCCGGATGACTTGTTCAAAAACGTCACCAATGTGATCGAGTTTGAACATAACCGGACGGTTAGCCGACTGAACGGGCCAGTGGACCGAGAAGAATGGGGCATGAACCCTTACACCGTCAACGCTTACTATCGCCCCTCAATGAACGAGATCGTTTTTCCTGCGGCAATCCTGCAACCACCTTTCTTCAATGTTGAAGCTGATGATGCGGTCAACTACGGCGGCATCGGTGCCGTGATCGGACATGAAATCAGTCACGCGTTTGACGATCAAGGTAGCAAGTTTGATGGCGACGGTAACTTGAACAACTGGTGGACCGACGAAGATCGAGCCGCCTTCAGTGCGTTGACCGAAAAACTGATTGCCCAGTACGAACAATACGAGGCGTTGCCCGGCAAGACAGTCAACGGCCAGTTGACGCTTGGTGAGAACATCGCTGACCTGTCCGGATTGGCCATCGCATTTAAGGCTTACCAGATTTCTCTGGAAGGCCAAGAGTCTCCCACGATCGCCGGCTGGTCTGGAAATCAACGCGTGTTTCTGGGGTGGAGTCAGGTTTGGCGTCGCAAATACCGTGAAGCTGAAATGGTGCGGCGACTGCTGACCGATTCTCACTCGCCATCATCGTTCCGAGCCAACGGTCCGGTGACCAACATCGACGCTTTCTATGAAGCGTTCGAAGTTCAGAACGGCGACAAGCTATACAAAGCACCTGCCGATCGCATCAAGATCTGGTAGTGGTCAGGCTTGAACCAACCGATAACAACGCAGCCCTTTCATTTTTGAAAGGGCTTTTTTTGTGCGGCAACGCCGGCCCAACAAAAAAGGAACGCCAACAAAAAAGGGCGGTCCACAGACCGCCCTTGGAATCAGCGTTTTAGCTTCGTTGACTTACTTGGCCAACTCGACTTTAATCGCGGTCGGCGTCGATTGGTATTCTGAATCTTTCTGCAAACGAACGATCAAAACAGCTTCGCCTTCAACTGCATCTTCGGGGACCCGAACCGGGCCATGATACAACATACCTCAGCACCGTTGATCAAATTCGCACTCGGCAAACTGAACATTGCCCTCCGCATCCTTGTATTCCAAAGTTGCAAGCACGATTTCTTCAACGGAAAGGATGTGGCCAAGCGTCGTGCAAAACGAACTATGACCTTTACCTTGCCAGCCCAGGAACACCTTAAAATCAGTCTCGCCACCGATCTTCAAGGGCCGCTCGATCCACCTTTGAAACTCGAATGATTCGTTGGGTTTGAACCAGACAATCGGAGCCTCTTCACGAGTCTCACCAAGCTGCATGTACTTACCGGAATTTACCGGATAGCCACCACCCAGTCGCAAATCATCGTTGAAATTAGCGTTGAGCATGGCAATGCCGGCCATGGAGTCGCTCAATCGAACACTGATTTTCGAGAACACGTAGTCATCGGCAATTTCAATATCGGGAATCCTGATACCGCCACCACCAGCTTCCTTGACTTTGAACATCTCGCCATCTTCCGTGATGTCACCGTTCTGATTGGCGTCCACGTAAATTCGGTTGTATTGCTTACCGTCCGCCTGAGCCTTGTCCAACACGACCCACATCAAACGTTCCTGCTCTGCACCGAACACAGCCAATGCATACAAGGGACGATCACAAGTGTACTCGGGCTCCTTCGTCAAAGAACCGACCAGATCGATCTCACCCAGCCCCTCGTTTTCCTCTGCCGACAACTGGCCGACACTACCAGCCACCATGGCCATCGCGACAGACAATGTCACAAGTCGCAAAACTTGAATCTTCATATGCGCTCCAATTTGAACAAGATTCCATGCCCTTCGTCCTGCATTCTAAACGCAGTTTCCGCTGGAATGCAAAATCTCAGGCCCGCTCAGAGCGAAAACCACAAGTTTTTACCAAGTTGTTTCAATTGGTTACGCGTTTTTTTCCCTGTTCAAATCGTTTATAAACTTGAATTCCCAAAAAATGATCTGAACCCCTTAACCGAACGCTCGATGTCAAAAACCCTGTACAAGTGCCTGTTCAAGCTGGTTGGTGCCAGCAAAATTTACCAGCAAGTCGTCGTGGAAGACCGGCTTAAGAATATTCGTCCACAAATTCGTCAGGATATTCAGAAACTCCTGACTGACGTCAATCAAAACAATCCTTATTTCAAAGGCAAGTTCAGCGAGTTCCTGGAAGCAAATTCAAACTCGGACGATGACACTTTCTTCGCTGCCTATTCCAAACTGCCTTCGTTTTCCAAACAGGATTACGCCGCTGCCGGCACTTCCGTGATGCCAGATAAATTTGCCGATGTTGATCCAAAGGAAATGGAACTCAAAGTGCGAGGCAAACCCTTCGAAGCGATCAACCGGCTGCGGAAAGGGAATTACTTGATGCCCATGGCTACCGGCGGATCCAGCTCGTTGCCGCTGGTCGTATACATGACCAAGTACTACATGTTTTCGATGCTGTTTACCTTCTTCAAATGTTGGTTCCGAATGGGTTGGCGGCCGGGTGAAAAGATGATGATCTTTTATCCGAAAACCACTTACAACATTGACGACATGGTCAAATTCAATCCGATCAGCCGCGTC